>CAZNOE010000516.1:3199-4757 GCA_964574525.1 uncultured Bifidobacteriaceae bacterium | reverse complement strand
CACGACCGGCTTTTTGTCGGCGGGAATGACCGGGAAATCCTCCAGCGAATTGCCCAAGTCATAGTACTCGCCGACCAGTCCGGGTTCCAATGCGTCAGCGGCGAAAACGGTAGGAGCGCCGGAGCACAAAAACGCGGCGAGTAATAGTGCGATGTATCTCATAAATGTCATCCTGTAGTTTGGGGTTATCGGCTGCGGGTGTTATGTCATTCTCAGGTGCTGTTCGCAAATCGAAACTCTGTCCGATCACCACCGTACTAACCGGATGGGGACGATTTCCTCCTCCGCCTCGATTTGAACAACTCCAACTGCGGTTCTTTGAAAAAGTCGTAGTTCTTCAGGATGCGGATGATCTGGAGAAGATCGGACTTCTGGTAATTGCGGTTCACTTCGGTGTGTTCGACGAGATCGGTGAGCATCGTGCGAAAGGAATCGCAGCGTCAAGCTGCCGCCAACTCAGCTTCCAGCGGCTTGTCCTTCTTGAACCGGCTGACACCGAGAATGCTGAAGCCGATGACGTGGCCCTTCGCATCCACGCGTTCCATTAGTGCTTCGTGTTTGGTTTCTTTCATGTGACCAGCGGCGTCCGAAAACCGCACCTCCAGGTAATCGGCTTCGGCGTCGAACCAGACTTTCACTTTGTCGGCCATAAATCTTCTCCGGTTTTTGGGTTCTCGGTCAGATAAGCGGTAACCACAAACGCATCGCTCTCGGCATACTTAACCACAACGCACAGCCATTTGCCACCCAGAATTGTGCGCGCGTAGAATTCGTAAAACAAGTGAACTGTCGCATCGGAACGCGAGCGTCGCACAAATTGCGGCTGGCGCAGAACGCGTGGAATCTCAGTCGCCATGCCGCCCATTTCTGGATGGTCAAGAATGTGCGCCAGCCGTTCAGCCGTAAGCCGGACGTTGTTGCCAAATCGCCGAGCGCTTTCACGCGGGATGCCGCTTCCGTCGCTTCGATTTGAACAACTCCATCTGGGCTTCTTTGAAGAAATCGTAGTTCTTCAGGATGCGGATCACCTGGAGCAGATCAGACTTCTGATAGTTGCGGTTCACCTCGGCGTGTTCTACGAGATCGGTGAGCATCGTGCGGAACGGTATCACCGCGTCCACGCCTTTGGAGCGGAGCAGGGCAATGCTCTGATCGCGGGCCTGTGCGCTGTGGGGCAGGGCAGGGACTACGAGAATTTTCGTCGGCACGCTCTCCCTGCCGAACACGCGCATGGCTTGCTGGAAAACCTTCGCCTCGACGAAGCGAAAAATCTCCGGCGCATGTGTCAGCACGGCAGAACTGAACGTCTCAGTGTGCCAACCCTTCACCACCACAATGGCGCGCTCGACAAATGGCAGGTCGGGCGACGCGAGCACAAACGGCATTTCCGCCTCGCGCCGCTGCGGATGCGGATTGAGTACGAAGAAATCAATGTCGTCCTCCTCGCGCTTGGTCTGCACGATATATTTGCGATGCTGCCGGACCAGGAACTCGTGCAGCTCGAAGTATTCGCGGACGATGGTTTCGCTGACGCTGGACAACTTAGTTGGTGGTTGAT
>CAZNOE010000516.1:0-3099 GCA_964574525.1 uncultured Bifidobacteriaceae bacterium | reverse complement strand
CACGACTTCAGCTTTGATTTCGCAGCAACGAGCCACAATGTCGGCGAGCATTTTCGCGTCGCGACGCAGCAGCCTTGGCAAGTCGCGCTCAATCCGCGCGAACAGGGCCGCGTCGTAGATGACGCCGTATTTGATGACCTCAGCCAGCCCAGCGCGATATTCGCGTTCGGGCAGTGTTCCCAGCGTGCCGAGATCGCAGAGCACGAGTCGCGGTTGGTAGAAGGCGCCGACTAGATTTTTCCCGGCCTTCAAATTCACGCCGACTTTGCCGCCGACGGAGCTGTCCACTTGCGCGAGCAACGTCGTCGGTACCTGAACGAACGTGATTCCCCGCAGATAAGTTGCCGCGACAAGTCCGGCCAGATCGCCAACCACGCCGCCGCCGAGCGCGACGATGAAGGATTTCCTCTCCAGCCGATGGTCGGCAAGGCGGTCATAGCAAATCTGAAGTGATTTGGGATTCTTGGTGGCCTCGCCGGGACTCAAGATGACGAGCGATGGCGAAAAGCCGGCCTTGACGAGGGAGTCAAACGCCGGCCGGGCATAGCGCCGGCCCACGTTGGTGTCGGTGATGATCGCACAACGGTCGCCGAGCTTGAGCTGCGCACATTCGAGACCGAGGCGGCTGAGCAGTCCCTCGCCGATCTTGATGGCGTAACTGCGATTGCCGAGAAGAACTTTGACCGTGCGCACGGCGGAAGAATACGGGCCGGCGCGGCGGTGTCAAAGGTTTGGCGGAGCGCTGGCCTCCGGCCCGGCGCGCTGAGGTCTGCGCTCGAGCCTATGACCAACGGACAAGCTGAAGCTTGAACTCCAACAAGCCAGCGCGCCGATTCGGAGATCGGCAGTCCGTAAATTTGTCTTTTTCTCCGGACGTCTGAAACTATTCTAGGCGCGCATGAATCGAGTCGCCCTCATCACCGGTGCATCGCGCGGCATCGGACGCGGGATTGCGCTGGAGCTTGCCAGACTCGGCCATGACCTTGTCATCAACTACGCTGGGAACACGAACGCGGCGCAGCAGACCGCAAAGGATTGTGTCGCGCTCGTCCAAGACTCCGGAAAGGCGATTCGCGCCGAGATGTGCCAGGCGGACATCAGTCAGCACGCCGAACGACAAAAGCTGATCGACTTCGCACGACAGGCGTTCGGCAGGCTGGACTTGCTGGTGAACAATGCCGGGGTCGCGCCAAACGTGCGCGCCGACATCCTGGAGGCCGGCGAGGAAAGTTTCGACCGGCTGATGGCGATCAATGTCAAAGGACCGTATTTCCTGACCCAACTCGCGGCGAAGTGGATGATTGAGCAATGTGGCATTCAGCATCCGGCATCCAGCATCCCGTATCGCCCCAAGATCATCACCGTTTCCTCCGTTTCAGCCTACACGGCTTCGACAAATCGCGGAGATTACTGCGTGAGCAAAGCTGCGCTCTCCATGTTGACGCCGTTGTTCGCTGCGCGCCTCGCGGAGCACGGCATCAAGGTCTATGAAATCCGGCCCGGTATCATCGCTACCGACATGACCGGTCCAGTGAAGGATAAATACGACAAGTTGATCGCCGACGGACTCACGCCCATCAAACGTTGGGGTGTGCCGGAGGACGTCGGGAAAGCTGTGGCCGCCATTGCTCAGGATTTGCTGCCGTTCAGCACTGGCGAGGTCATCAATGTGGACGGCGGGTTTCATTTGAGAAGACTGTGAGTGACGAAGAGTTAAATCGGTAACTGGCTAAATCGTTAAATGGGTAATTCGTCATGACCAACCTCGGCACCCAGTCGCTCCATCTGTTTAACTCGTTTAACTATTTAACTCATTTAACCAGCATCAATGCCCATCAAAATTGACAACCGCCTGACGCCGCAAAAGCTGCTGCCGAAAATCTATCGGCTGTTTGAGCTGTCCGGTGAAAAAATCCTGAGCCTCGAAAACTCCTGGGACGTGAGCAAAGGCACGCCGGTTTTCACGGTCAAAGGCCGTTACACCTCGCGCGGCTGGACGGAGTGGACGCAAGGGTTTCAGTACGGTTCCGCGCTGCTGCAATTCGACGCGATGGGCGACGAGCGCTTCCTGGAAATTGGCCGGCGCGGTACCGTTGAACGCATGGCCACGCATGTTTCACACATTGGCGTGCATGATCACGGGTTTAACAACGTGTCAACCTACGGCAATCTGCTGCGGCTGATGCGCGAAGGGAAGGTCGAATGGAACGACCGCGAAAAGGATTTCTACGAACTGGCGCTCAAAGTCAGCGGTGCCGTGCAGGCGGCGCGGTGGAGTCGAACGAGCGACGGCCTCGGCTACATCTATTCCTTCAACGGGCCGCAATCGCTCTTCATAGACACCATGCGTTCGTTGCGCTCGTTGGCGGTGGCTCACCGTTTGGGCCATGTGCTGCAGGGCGAACAAGACGAGCGGATTTGCCTGTTATGGCGACTGCTTTGCCACGCCCAGACAACCGCCACCCATTCGATCTATTACGGTGAGGACCGCGACGCCTACGACATTCCAGGTCGTGTGGCGCACGAATCTATTTTCAACGTCAACAACGGCGATTACCGTTGCCCCAACAGCCAGCAGGGCTATTCGCCTTTCAGCACTTGGACGCGCGGCCTGGCGTGGGCGGTGCTCGGCTTCGCCGAACAATTGGAATTCTTCCGCTCTCTCACCGACACGCACATTGAAGATGCGGGGCTTTTTCATGGTCACCGTCCGAGCGATCCGAAGATGGCGAGATGGTCGAAAAAACTGAGGCGTCGGTATTTGAATGCCGGAGCGATGGCGCCGGACGACATCCGATATTGGATGCAGCGAGCCGCCACCGTGACCGCTGACTTTTATCTGGCCAACTCCTGCGCCGACGGCATCCCGATGTGGGACACGGGCGCGCCGAATTTACACCGGCTTCCGGCAGGTTATTTGGGCAAGGCTTCTGACCCCTTCAACAAATGGGAGCCAGTGGACAGTTCCGCCGCGGCGATTGCGGCGCAAGGTTTGATTCGCCTTGGCAATCACCTTGCAGCGAAAGGCGAGAAGAAGAACGGCGCACGGTATCGCCAGGCGGGCTTGACGATTGCCGGAACGCTGTTCGACGAGCCATA
>CAZNOE010000515.1:0-4758 GCA_964574525.1 uncultured Bifidobacteriaceae bacterium | reverse complement strand
AAGTGCGCCTGGCCTCCCCGCGATCCATCAATCGAATCGCCTTCTCAGTCAGCGCCCGGCGGATGAATGTGTTGATGACGCGCTGGTCATCGGCTTGCGTGCCCGGGCCGTAGGCCAGTGCGAGGCGCGCCGCGGTGGCCGCGATGCTTTGTTTGCGCGCTGCATGGCAGATCGCCTCGCCACAACGTTTGGCCTCGATGTAGCAGGAACGGAAATGATCGGTATTGGTGGTGCCAATCTGCGTTTCGCGATAGGGTGGATTCGCCAAACCGCTGTACACTTCACTCGTGCTGACAAATAAAAAGCGTCCTGCGGGTTTCAATCTGCTCAAGAGTTCAAGCGTCGCCGCTGTGTTCAGCTTGAGCGTAGCCAGCGGATTCTCCATGAACTTGCCGGGCTGCCCGTATCCCCCGGCGTGAATGATCAGTGAGGCGGACGGCAAGTTTCGGCAAAGTGCTGAATCCTGCAAATCGGCCCGCACAATCTCGAAGCGTGCATGATCCAGCGTGCGCCGCAAATGAACCGGAGATTCACGTCGCATGACGGCGTACACTTTCGCCGGTGAGTGCGGGCCATCGGCGAGTTCCCGGAGCGTCGCCAGGAAATAGGTACCGATGATTCCCGATGCGCCGGTGAGCAGCACGGTTTGTCCGGCAATCTTTTCCACCGGCAACGCGCCGAGCACCGAGAGTGCATCTTGTTGAATGATGTCCTCAGGCATCGAGCAAACTGGTGATTTTCTGGCGGAGGCTTTGAGAACCGAAACCGCACGCAGCCTCATGATCGGCCAGTTTTCCGTAGTTGGTCAGAAAACGATGCGGCACACCGATGCTCGTCAAGCTGAATGGCCGTGGATGTAGCGCCGCCGCAATTTCGCCGGCGAGCGTGCTTTCATAAAACGGTTCCACACAGATGACTCTAGTATTTGCGTGCTCCGCAAGTGTCCGCCGGTCGAACGGCGACACCGTCGAATAATAAAGCACCGAGACATCGAGACCTGCGACCGCCTCCATGACGCAATCGAGCAGTTGTGCCACGACTACGATGGTCGCATCGCGGCCTTTACTCAAAACCGCAGCCTCGCCAAATCTCACGGGCACGTCCTGCCTGTGAGCGCGTTCGGACAATCGGAAGTAGGTCGGGCTGCCGTTTGCGTAAGCGCTCCGGAACAAGGCATCGAATTCGGCTGGATTTCCCGGAGTCACTACCTGCATACCCGGGAGATTTTTCAAGATTGCAACATCTCCCGGGCAGTGATGTGTGCAACCAAGGGACGCGTAATCAAACGACGCACCGACGCTCACAAAATTTCCGCCAAGCTGCTGATAGCAGAAGTCGTTCTTCAATTGTTCATAGGCGCGTTCCACCACAAAGGGAGCGATGCTGTGAAAAATCGGCACCAACCCCTCTCGGGCCAGGCCAGCAGCAAAGCTGACAGTCGCTTGTTCCAAAATGCCGATGTTGATCACCCGTTGCGGATATTTGGCGAATGAATTGCGAAAGCCGAAAACCCCGATATCGCCCAACAGCAGCATCAGGCGCTCATCCTGCGCCAGCAAGGATTCCACGGTGGCGACAAATTGCTGGCGGATGTTCATTTCAATTGCGCCAGCAGCGCGGCGAGTTCCTCGGCGGTGGGCGCTTTGTGATGCCACGCGGGATTGTTCTCCATTGGCGCGCAGCCCCGGCCCTTGACGGTATTTGCGACCACCATGTGCGGTCGCCCGTCTGTCGCCTTGGTCAACGCAGCGTAAAGGGCTTCGTGATCGTGACCGTCCACCTCTTCCGCTGCCCAACCGAAACTCGCGAACTTTGCCGCCAGATCGCCCATGAGCAAAGCGCGGTCCGTCGATTGATTGTAGTCGAGAATGCAGCAAAAACTGTCGAGCTTGTGATGGGCAGCGAGCGAAGCGGTTTCCCAGACCGATCCTTCATTCGCCTCGCCGTCACCGATCAGGCAAAACACCTTTCGGTCAGATTTTTTCACCCTCAACGCGTAGGCCATGCCCGCGGCCATCGGCATGCCATGACCTAGCGACCCAGTTGAGGCTTCCACGCCCGGTACTTTGGTTCTGTCGGGATGGCCGCCGAACATGCTTGGATAGGAGGCGAACGTCTTGAGGTCTTCGGCTGGGAAAAAACCTTTCCCAGCTAGGACGGCGTAAAGGCCGAGGCTCGCGTGGCCTTTGCTCAGCACGAAGCGGTCGCGATCTTCGGAACGAGGGTGGCGCGGATCAAAGCGGAGAACCCGTTCGTAGAGTACCCACAAGATGTCGAGGATGGAAAGGGCGCTCGCTACATGACCCTCACCGGCGGCCGTCGCCGCGCTGAGAATTTGCCTTTTTAATTGGACGAGCGAATCGTGGTCATTCACCGTTCAACGGCAAGAATAAGTGCCGCGTGTGGAATATCGCAACGAGTTTTTTGACACGAGTTTTTCCTTCACTTCCCCTTCTTGGGGCCGTGCTTCCCATGGTCCGAGATTCTATTCCCCTTGGTGGATGGCGTCATGTACAAAAACTTTTCCCGCAGCCCAAATGTTTCAATCCAGGAAGCTGCACCAGACGTGTCAACATCGCGCAGAATCTTTCCGGCGGGAAATGCCAGTTGCCGCGCGACTCGCCGGCCTCCCCGTTGTAAAAGGTGATGGCTTGATTACCGCAGAGCAGAGCCAGTTGAGTACCGTGGCCGGTTTCGTAGATCGCGCTCGCCTCGGTTCCGGGTGCGAGCGTCACCAGCACTCGTCCTTCAGCGAAAATCACATTGCAGATGCCCTGTCCGATTGCTCCAAGGATGACAGGCGCACGGCGGAACGCCACGATCTGGTCCTCCAAGGTCCGGCCTTTGAATTCAAAGACATCCAATTTGCCCAGAATCGAACGGGCAATCCCAATGATCTCGTCTTCATTCAACAGACGTTTGTCCGGCGCATCGCGTCGGGTGACAAAAATGGACCGCGCCGGAGACGCTGGCGATGAGCGTTCGATGGCGGCAGCCCGGTCGCGAATCTCGCGATAATGTTCCGGCGGGCCCAGTCCATTGGTCCCGTAAACCATGGGAACGTAGAGCACGCGTCTCGCGCGCCAGGTGCCCTGCGTGCCCTCCATAAGCCGATGGTCCGGGAGCTCGGCCAGGCGCAGAAAATGTTTTTGCCAGTGCGCGTGGCCGGGCGCCACCAATATGCGATAGTCGCCGTTCTTTTCAAGCCAGGGCCGCGCCACCAGCAATCTCGGCAGATGTTGCAGTATAAAGTGACCTTTGTTTTCATGATTCCGCCCGGTGAGATGGAACAGAGGCGTCTCGACACGCCGGGCCAGCCACGGGATGGGTCGTCGCACTTTGATCAAATGCAGTCGTTGTTGATACGGATAAATGCAGGGCAAAAAGAAACGCCCGTCCGGGAAGAAAACTTGCGCTTGATCGCCCACGAGAAAGACATCCTGTAGATCAGCCAGCGTGGCCTCGCCCCACGAATATTCAAACGGCGGGACAGGACGGTTGTAAAAAAGCGACTCCAAAGTGTTTTCGAACCGGCACGACCCGGCCTGCTGCACGAGGAATTCGCCACGACGGTGCGCCGCCGGGGCCTTATCGGTCATCACTACTCTGCTTCCCAGCCCGCTTAGCAGGTTGTCATAGCTATCATGCAGGAATCGTGAGAGGGAATTCACGTTGGCATCAAGGCGGCGGCGTGCATGTGGTCCCGGAAAGCGGATTACGCCGGCTTGTGTGCGGCGACGACGATGGTGCGGCCCAGCAGCACGGGCAAGGAGTTCATCGCGCGGACGAGCGGCGCGGTGTCCGCATTAATCGTCCGGTATTTTTTCACCTCCGTTCGCCACGCGAGCGCGCCGAGCAGTTTGAGCGGCAGAAAAAGCAGAACCAGCTTGGGGATGGCGGATCTTTGGTATTTGTCCACCGTGAGCGTAAGGCCAGTGAAGCCGGCGTCCAGCAGCGCCTGAGCGAGATAGAAATAGGAGACCGGGTTGATGTGGCCGCCCGTGGAGTAGAGCGCGCTGTTCCTCACCGGCAACGGGCCGAACAAATTCCAGAAGCCGAACCACAGGAAGCGCAGGCGCGAGTTCAGGTTGAGGATGTTGCGCGTCGTCAGCACGCACAGACCGCCGGGCTTCACCACGCGGCAAATGTCCCGCAGCACTTCGCGATATCGTTCGAGATGTTCCACCACTTCCGTTGCCGTGACGACGTCGAATGAGTTGTCCGCGTAGGGCAGCTTCTGTTGATTCAAGTCCACGATGTCCACCGTCTGTCCTGGCAGTTTGAGCAACGCGTCGGTGTAGTCGCACGTTCGCGTCTCGACCCCGAAATGCTCGCGAAACAGCGTGATGAGCCGTCCCGCGCCCGCGCCGATTTCGAGATGCGTGCGGACGGGGCGGTGTTCGGCATGGGCGGACGCGACGCGCAACACGGTTTGATAGATGCGTTCGGTGCCCATAAATCGTTTGCAATGGTGAGGCGCGCTTTTATCATGGTCAACAAGTTCCTGCCGGGCGGACCTCGCCGACAACCGGCGTTTATGCGCCTTTTGTTCATCAAACTGAAACACATCGGAGATACGCTGCTGCTCACGCCCACGCTGGCGGCTGCGCGTGCGACCCATCCGTCGGCTCAAATCTGGGTGGTCGTTCGTCGAGGCTGCGAAGGCATTTTGGCCGGCTGCACGGCGATTGACCGGCTGCTGACCGTCGCTGAGCCTGAGAAGGCGAAACGCTCGATGTTGAACTGGTGGGATGATTG
>CAZNOE010000514.1:0-4767 GCA_964574525.1 uncultured Bifidobacteriaceae bacterium | reverse complement strand
TGGCGGTTGCCGGACTCGCCTGCCTGCCGATTGGATTGCTCTGGGATATTTCGCATCACTCGACCATCGGACGCGATACGTTTTGGACGCCCGCGCACATCATCATTCAGCTTGGCGGGATTGTGCCCGCGCTCCTGTTCGCTGCGATTGCCCTGAAGACCACCTTTCGCGGCACTCAGGAAGAGCGCAACGCCTCGGTTTCGTTTTGGGGATTTCGAGCGCCGCTCGGGGTGTGGGTGACCATCTGGGGCGCGATCGCGATGATGACTTCCGCGCCTTTCGATGATTGGTGGCACAACCGCTATGGGTTGGATGTAAAGATCGTCAGCCCGCCTCACGCCATATTGGGAATGGGAATGTTCATGGTCGGAATGGGTGTGTTGCTGTTCGTGTACTCCTCACAAAACCGCGCGAACAGCCAGAATGTGCCCCGCAGGGGATTGTTCTGCGCCATCGCCGTCGGCGTGATGATCGCCATGTGGGCGGATTTCGCCACCGAGTTCACGTGGCCAAACCTCCAGCATACGTCCAATTTTTATGCGGTTGTCTCGACGCCATTTCCTTTGCTGCTCCTGCTGGCGGCGCGTGCCTCAAAGGTGCGCGCCGGAGCAACCATCGCCGCGGCCACCTACATGTTGATTTACATCGGCATGATCCTGGTGCTGCCGTTGTTTCCCGCGCATCCGAAACTTGCACCCGTTTATCATCCGGTGGATCACATGGTGCCGCCCGCGTTTCCGCTGCTGCTCATCGTGCCCGCCGTGGCGATTGATGTAATCAGTTGGCTGCTCGCACGCTCATCAAGGACCGCAACACAACAACCTTCGGTGAACACATTGGTTTCTCGCCCCCGATGGTGGCGTGACTGGCTGCTGGCTTTGTTGTTCGCGGCAGTTTTTCTCGCCATCATGTTCGCCGTGCAATGGCCGTTCTCCACCTTCCTGCTGAGTGGCGCCGCCGACAACCGGTTCTTCGCGCGCAGCGGGCATTGGCCTTACTTCGCGAAGCCGGGTGATTGGATGAACCGCTTCTTCGATTGGACCAAGGATCCAATCACGCCCAAAGGAATCGCGCTCGCCTTTGTTCGTGCGTTTATTTCCGCACGGATCGGGTTGTTGATGGGAAACTATTTGCTGCGGCTCAAGCGATGAGAACCTGCCTCGCGTCCGGGTAATGAGGTTTGATCGAGTAGCCGTGTCCAAGTAGGCCACGACTAAGCCTCTCCGTTGGCGGAGAATCCTGATTGGCGTTGCCTCGCGCGGTGCGCGCGGATACCATTCGGGCGTGGCCGCTTTAGACCAGATCACCCTTGCAGGTTTCAAGTCCATCCGCGAGTTGAAGGATTTCAAATTGGAGAACCTGAATGTGCTCGTCGGCGCGAACGGCGCAGGCAAGAGCAATCTTGTGGATTTCTTCCGAATGCTTCGCGCCATGGCAGATGAAGGATTGGAGTCATTTGTGACGAAAGGCGGCGGAGCAGACGGTTTTTTCTTTAACGGGCCGAAGGAAACAAAGCAGATCAGCGCACACCTGAAGTTTGGCTCGAACCAATACCGATTTGCAGTAGAGTTGACTGTCGGCGGCGACATGATGATTCGAGAGGAGGCGACTCGCTACATCAGCGGTAAAGACTCCAGCACTTGGCACACTTATGCTCGTCCGATGACGGAGTCGCGGTTGAAATCGTGGAAAGGTCGAAAGTCCAGTTGGGGCGACTACCTTTCTATCGAGGCCCACGTATTCAAAGCAGTGTCGAGTTGGATGGTTTATCACGTTCACGATACGAGCAGTACCGCGCTTATGAGGCGTGACTGTTCGGCGCGTGACTTTCGTGAGTTACGACCAGACGCAGGGAACATTGCGCCTTTCCTGCTGAAGATGCGGGAAGAAAACGGGGCACGATACCAGCGGATACAGGAGACGGTTCAACTGATTGCGCCGTTTTTCGATGACTTCGTCCTTGAACCGCAGATGAAGGGCGAGAGTGAGTTGGTGCGATTGGAGTGGCGTCAGCAAGGAAGTTCGTTCCCCTTCCAGCCGTGGCAGTTCTCGGATGGAACAATACGCTTCATTTGTTTGGCGACTGCACTGCTACAACCCAAGCCTCCATCCACTGTGGTCATTGATGAGCCGGAACTGGGCCTGCATCCGTACGCGCTGGAAGTGCTTGCACAATTGCTCAAGGAATCGGCGCAGCGGACGCAGTTGATCGTCTCAACGCAGTCCGCGCCGCTGCTCAATCAATTCGAGCCGCAAGAGGTTGTTGTGGTGGAGCGCATTGAGGGCGCGTCACATTTCCGTCGTTTGGAAGCAGAACCGCTGGCCGAATGGCTCAAGGACTATGCGCTCGGCGAGCTTCTCCAGAAGAACGTCATCGAAGCCGGGCCAACCCATGCATAGGGTTTTGACTGTTGTCGAGGGTTTTACCGAGCGCACCATTGTCGAGCAGACATTCGCTCCGTACTTGGGCGCGCGAGGATTGTCGCTTCACGCCAAGGTAATCGGCAAGCCTGGTCACAAAGGCGGAGTTCGCAACTTCGAAGCGGTGCGAAAGGAAATTCTGGCCCTGCTCAAGCAGGAGCGTGGTAGCCACGTGAGCACCTTCTTTGATTATTACGGTCTGCCGGACAAGTGGCCGGGCGTGCAACAAGCGAAGGGAAAGAATGCGCAGGAAATCGCCGCGATTGTTGAGGTGGCAATGCGTAGGGAGGTTGAGTCGAAAATGGATTCTTCAGAGGACCCGAGCCGGTTCGCGCCGTATGTCCAAATGCACGAAGTGGAGGCGCTGCTGTTCTCCGACCCCAAGGTAATGGCGAATGTTTTTGAGCGCCCCGATCTGGAGGATCAGTTTGCCCAAATCGTTAGCGAGTGCGGTGAGTGCGAAGAGATCAATGACCATGAGACGACCGCACCATCCAAGCGAATCGAAAGGCTATTCCCGCCTTACCGCAAGGGCAGCGGGGTCAGGGCGCACGCGCCAATTATTGTGCGACGCATCGGAGTGGATCAGCTACGGCAGGCCTGCCCGCATTTCAACGAATGGATGACAACGCTCGAAGCACTTGGTTGTTGAGCTTGGACCGTAGCTCGGAAGCTATTTACTGTGATTCAAGCGATGAGAACCTGCCTCGCGTTCTTCGTCCTTGGGTGTTGCCTTGCGGCGGAGGCGCACATCGGCAGTCCGAACATTTTTTTGCAGGACAAAGCCGGCGAGTATTCTGTCCGCGTCGTCATACGTCCGCCGAATGTCGTGCCCGGGCTGGCCGAGATCACCGTGCGCGTGCAAGAGCCGGTTCAGCGCGTCACCGTCCTGCCTGTGTTCTGGCGAGCCGGGCGCGAAGGCGCGCCGCCGCCGGACGAAGCCAGACTCGTGCGTGGCGAAACCAATCTCTACTCGGCGGAACTCTGGCTGATGTCGCCGGGCGCCTACAGCGTGGACGTGACGGTCGAGGGGCCGCGCGGCAAAGGCATGCTCGTGGTCCCGGTGAACTCGGTGGCGACCAATACGCGGGCCATGTCCCGCCCATACGCCACCATGCTGTTGGTGCTCGCAACGGTCCTGTTCCTCGGTGGGCTGAAGCTCGCTGGAGCGATTTTCGGTGAGAGTCGTCTCGATCCGGGAGTGCTTCCGACAACGAAAGACCGGTGGCGGGGGCGTGCAGGAATGGCGCTGACCGCTGTCGCCCTTTCGCTCCTGGTTCTTGGCGGAAAGAAATGGTGGGACTTCGAAGACCGCAATTACCGGAACAACGCCCTCTACAAGCCGCTTCCCGTATTGGCCCAGGTTCGTGCCGATCACGACCAACTCATTTTGAAAGTCAACGTGGATGCTTCGGAACGCCGCGGCCGATGGACACCGCTCATTCCTGACCACGGCAAATTGATGCATCTCTTTTTGGTTCGCGACGGAGCGCCAAGCGCCTTCGCCCATTTGCATCCAGTGCAGCGAGGCGGGGAGGAATTTGAAGTCCCACTGCCCCCGCTGCCCGCTGGTCAATATCACGTTTACGCCGATGTGACTCACGAAGACGGCTTTTCAGAGACGCTCGTCGCCACTGCTGAAATCCCGTCTGCGTCTCTCGCGATGAAGAGACTGTGGCTGGGAAACTCCGCCGAGCCGATTTGCTCGGTCGCGGTCGCGCAGATGTTGGCAACGAACCTGTTTTTTCCACCCGATCCGGACGATTCGTGGCAGGTGGACAACGGAGCGGCAGCGTCCTCACCGCAGAGAACAAACCGTTCGCAAGAAGCAGCACGACAGGTTGCTGATGCCGGCGGCGGCTACAAAATGATCTGGGAGAACCCCGAACCCGTGGTAAAAAACCTGGACGCGTCACTCCGCTTCAAACTTCTCGCACCCGACAACCAGCCCGCTCAGATCGAGCCTTACATGGGCATGTTTGGGCACGCAGTGGTGCGGCGAAAGGACGGGGCGGTTTTCGCGCACATTCATCCCGTGGGTACGTTCTCCATGGCAGCCCAGCAATTCTTCGTCAACGGCAAGCCGCCGAAACCTTCCAGTTTGCAGGTGCCGCCGGGCTTATTGTCTGCCGAACAGTCATCGCTCGCACCGGAACTTCACAGCAGCCACACCAATCAGTTCGGCGCCGCTGGAGAAATCTCATTCCCCTACGCGTTCCCGCAACCCGGATCGTATCGCTTCTGGATTCAAATGAGATCTCAAGGCAGGATTCTGACAGGAGTATTTGACACCTTCGTGGCGGCGACAAAGTGATCGCTATACCCAGGTCAAAGCTGTTCGCGTGG
>CAZNOE010000513.1:0-4802 GCA_964574525.1 uncultured Bifidobacteriaceae bacterium | reverse complement strand
TGAACGCGAGTTCGAGCTGGCTGATGCGCGTCTGGATTTCCGGATCAATGTGGTCTTCGGCCAGAATGCCGTTCATGCGTTTGATTTCCTCGACGACCTGCCGTTGCGTGCTTTGGCAAACGCCTTCGGGATTGCCGACGTAATGCACCGCGTCGCCCTTCGTCTGAAATTGAATCCCCTGAAACTTGCTCGGCAAAAACCCCGCCGACCATTGGCGCGCGGAAACCGGTTGCAAGCCGGTGCGACCCGCTGAATTCAATACGACGAAGCCCGGCAAATTGTCCGTCTCGGCGCCCAGTCCGTAGAGCAGCCACGATCCCATGCTGGGCCGGCCCTTGATGCTTGTGCCGGAATTCATGAACGCGTGCGCCGGATCGTGATTGATCTGTTCGGTGTGCAGCGAGCGGGCGATGCAAATATCGTCCGCGATGCTGCCGATGTTGGGAAACAACGTGGAAATCTCCTGGCCGGAGTTGCCCCACCTTTTGAATTCACAGAACGGCCCGCGCGCTTTCAATTCCGTGTTCTGCAACTGCGCGAGTTGCTGGCCTTTCGTGAACGATTCGGGAAACGGCTTGCCATCGAGTTCCTTGAGCTTCGGTTTGTAGTCGAACGTTTCCAGGTGCGATGGTCCGCCCGCCATGCATAGGTGAATGATGCGCTTCGCCTTGATGGGAAAATGCGGCGGATTGGCGATGCCGCGCCAATGTTCCTCCGCTGCCATTGCGCTTCCGATCAATCTCGGATTGAGCAATGAGGCCAGCGCGATGCCGCCCAGCCCGTAAGCCGCGCGGCCGAGGAAGGTGCGGCGGTTGATGCTGCGTTGGAATTCCTGTGAATCAAGGGGTAATGGTTTCATGCTTCAAAGCTCCAAATCCCAAGCTCCAAGCTCCAAAAAAATCCCAAGTTCCAAAGCCCAAATCCAAAAACTCGTATGTCGTCAGCGCGCATTGGGGTCTGGATCTGGAATTCTTGTTGGAGTTCGAACTTGGAGTTTGGTGATTTCATTTTCGGTACATACTGGAGAAGATCAGCAGCAGTTCCTTCGCTTCACGATAAAGGACACGAGCCTCGTCCGCCAAGGGTGGTTCGGACGTTGCGACCATCCGAAGAAAGAACTTCGTTTCTTTTGCTTCTTTGATGCATCGGCTGATGCTGTGTCCGAAATCCTTCTTCGACACCGGCTCGTTGGCTTCACAATAGTTCGCGCCAACGCTGGTGCCACAACCCACCAATTGATCAATGAGACGGTTGTTTGTGGGGTCACGCGGGATTTTCCTGCTGAAGCGGATGATGGCCTCCCCGAACTGCGCGGTCCGCTCCTCCAAGTCAAAAGGCCGGCCATTCGTCGGCGCGTCCTTTAGTATCAATGTTTCATTCGGCAATTCCGGCTGCTCCCACCACTCCAACGACCCGACGGCCGACGTTGGATTTTGGAACTTGGAGCTTGGGATTTTCTTGGGATTTGGGATTTGGAGCTTGGAGCTTTCCATATCAGTAGCGCGTAATCGTCTCGTGCAAGTTCAGAATCACACGGCAGATCTGCGTCCACGCGGCCAATTCATTGGCATCGGCGTTTTTCGGCACGGGTGCGAGACCGACCTTCATCAGTTTGGCCGGCTCGTCGGTGTCCTTCAATTCGTGGTCGCGCTGCGCCTTAAGAAAATCCAACAGCGAATTCTTCTCCTTGGCTTTCGCCGACCGGGCGAGCGCCCGTTGGAACGCCAGATCGAGCCGTTGCTCATCCGACCCGGACCGGGCCGCGAGCAGCTTCTCCGCAAACACACGGGCGCATTCCACGAACGTCGGATCGTTCAACAGCGTCAGCGCTTGCTGCGGCGTGTTCGAGACGACGCGGCTGGCGGTGCATTCTTCGCGCGCCGGCGCGTCGAAATTCGCCAGCATCGGTTGCAGAAATGTGCGCTGCCAGTGGGCGTAAACCCCGCGCCGATACTGGCGTTCGTCTTTGTCCGGATAATACTCGCGGTCGGGGAACTGTATGTTCACATAGTAGCCGGGCGGCTGGTAAGGGAATGCGCTGGGTCCGCCGATGTCCTCGTTCAACAAACCGGCGATGGAGAGCGCATTGTCGCGCACGAATTCCGCTTCGAGTCGCCGCGGATTTTGCGTGGCGAGCAGGCGGTTGTTTGGATCGGTGTCTTTCAATTCGGGACGTTGATTGGCACTTTGGCGATAGGTGGAGGACAGCACCATCAGCTTCACCATGTGTTTCATATCCCAGCCACTGTCCATGAATTCCACGGCGAGCCAGTCGAGCAGTTCGGGATGCGACGGCGGTTCACCCTGGGCGCCGAGATCATCCACCACCGCCGAGAGTCCGCGCCCAAAAAATTCCTTCCAGTAGCGGTTCACGACGGCGCGCGCGGTGAGCGGGTTGTCACGCGAAACGAGCCAGCGCGCGAGGTCGAGGCGCGTGAGGCGATTCGTGCCGGTGGCCTTCGGCTGCGGGAGAAAATGCGGCGGCGCAGGCTCAACGATCTCAGCGCTCTCATCCTGCCAGTTGCCGCGCGGCAAAATGCGGGTGGTCATTGGGACCAGCGATTCTGTGACCATGGTGAGACCGCGCCCATGACGGCATTCGCGAACGTCGGTGAAAAGTTCCTGGACCTTCGCGAACGCATCGGCGTCCCAGGCCGTGCTCAGCAGATAGGTTTCATTAACCAACTCGCGTTCCGTGCGGCTGCGGCCCGATGCTGACTTCGCCAGCGCCTTGCGCAACGGCTCACCGGCGCCGGCCTTGAGCGGGTCTTCTGCCGAGAAGGGCGAGATGGAAACTCGGGCGGACGCGAGCGCGGGATTGCCGATGCTGACCGTCAGTGTGTCGCCGTCCTGCACCTTAACCGGCTTTTTCAATAGCCAGACTGCCGTCTGCGAGTCGTGCTCGGACGAGATTTGCCAGCGGTCCGTGACGCCAATAATCGTATGTGTGGACGAATAGCGCTCTTGTTTGTGGTCGGCTTCGGCGTGATAAAAGGCGAGTTTGGTTTCTTTGCCGTCACCCTTCGGTTTCAGACTGGCGCTCAAAACGATGGCGGAAGCCTGCCGCATTTTCTTCTTGTTGCCTTTGGTGGGGGCATCCGCCTGGGGCGCGATCTCAAGCCGTATCGCGGAGAGCCATGCGCCCGGGAGCGGCAAGGTGAATTTGACCCCCTCCTTCGCCTTGTCACTGAACGTCACCGTCGCGTCAGCTTGAACGGTGAAGTTCGTCGCGGGCGCCGCGTTGGTGTCCTTCATCTTGAACGTAACGTCGGGGGCGGGTGTTGCCCAACCGGTTGGTTGTTCGTTCAGGAAGGCGAGGCTCGCTTTGCGCCATGCCTCGAACGGCTCGCGCTCCTTCGCGTCGGATTTCAGCTTCGCGGCGGCGGATCGCACGATCTCGCCGGTTTGCGCGCGCAGCTTCGCGATGCGGGCCTTGAGATACGGGCTGTCCACTTCGAGCTCCGGCGGGAAGGGATGATCATTGTCCCAGCCTTTCAAGTCCGGGTTGGGCGTGTAGTCGTAATCCGTGTAAATCCCCCATTGCTTGATGTCCGCGAAGAAGGCCTCCATCTGATAAAAATCCTTTGTCGCAAACGGATCGTATTTGTGGTCGTGGCATTCGCAACAGCCCATCGTCGAACCCAACCACGCGCCCGAAACCGTGCGCACGCGGTCGGCTTGATACTTGGCGAGATATTCCTTCGCCTGCGCGCCGCCTTCACGTGTCATCATGTTCAGGCGGTTGAAACCAGTGGCGACTTTTTGCTCCGTGGTCGGGTTCGGCAACAGATCACCCGCAAGTTGCTCGATCGTGAATTGGTCGAATCGCTTGTTGCCGTTGAACGCGTTGATGACGTAATCACGATACGGAAAAATATTCTGGTTCTGGTCACCATGATAACCGACCGTGTCGGTGAAGCGCACGACATCCAGCCAAGGCACCGCCATGCGTTCGCCAAAATGCGGCGACGCGAGCAGGCGATCCACCTGACGCTCATAAGCTTTCGGGCTTTTGTCAGCGAGGAATGCGCTGACTTCCTCGGGCGTCGGCGGCAGACCAATCAAGTCGAGACTCAACCGGCGGAGCAGCGTGCGCTTGTCGGTCTCGGGTGAGGGTTTGATTCCTTGCTGTTCCAGCTTGCTCAAAACGAACGCATCAATCGGATTGCTCACCCATTTCTGATCCTTGACCTTCGGGGTTTCCGAACGAACGGGCGCAATGTAAGCCCAGTGCGGCTGATATTCGGCGCCCTCGGCGATCCATTGCTTCAACAAATTCTTCTGCGCCGGCTTGAGTTTCTTGTTCGATTTGAGCGGCGGCATCACATCGTCTTCGTTCGTGTTGTAGATGCGGCTGACCAGTTCGCTTTCTTCGGGTTGGCCGGGAACGATGGCTTCCTTTTCCAGCGCGACTTCCCGGACATCGAGACGAAGCTTGGCTTTGCGATTGTTTTTGTCCGGGCCGTGGCAGACGAAGCAGTTCTCGGACAGGATGGGCCGGATGTCGCGGTTGAACTGGATAGGGTTGGTCGGATTGGCCGCCCGTGCGGAAATCAGCGGCAAAACACCCACAAGCAGGTGGGCGAACACCACCGTTCGATAACATCCATATCTCATATTCGACGACTGACGCAGCCAGCGGCGTTGTTATTCTCCATTGTGTCACGACACGGCGCTACCGGGGCGCGCTTCGCAGACGTGCTGACGGTTACATGATTCACGAACATGGTCTGTCAGGCAAGCCTGGGTTTGGTCAAGAATTGTGCAGCCCAACTCTCGCAATCCATTTCTCATTAGCACCC
>CAZNOE010000512.1:0-4805 GCA_964574525.1 uncultured Bifidobacteriaceae bacterium | reverse complement strand
TCGTAAATCTGGATGCGATACATGCCGACGTTGCGTTCGCCGGTGTCGGGGTCTTTGGTGACGACGCAGGGCAGGGTGATGAAGCGCCCGCCGTCGAGTGGCCAGCATTTTTGAATCGGGAGATTCAACAGCGTGGGTGTTTGGTGGGGCGAGGCTACTGACGAGCCGAGGCTCTTAGTCGAACGGCTCGCGAGGACGCTCGCCCCACCAAGAATGTCCAGCGCGGCAGGCCACGGCTCAGTGCGCGTTCGCGGGACGTCGAACTTGTGGATCACGTCCTTGCACGGGCCGTCCTTCACGATCTTCGGCTTGGCGTGGCGCAAGTCCATTGCCTGGCCGAGCAACTTCATGGTTTCACGCAACGAAGTCGGGGGCTTGGCTTTCATGAGCGAGCCAAGTTCGGCGGCGGCTTCGTCCACGGAATTCGCGCCCAGGCTCAGGGCCATACGTTTGTGCGAACCCATCGTGTTGATCGCGACGGGAAACGGCGACACGATGCCGTTCACGGTGGGTTTCTCGATCAACAACGCCTTTCCGCCGCCGGGCGATTTCATTTCGCGGTCGGCCAGCTCGGTGATTTCGAGTTCCGAGGCAACGGGTTGCGTGATACGCTTCAACTCGCCGACGCCGTCGAGTTGATTCACGAAATCCCGGAAGGAAGCGAATGCCATAGCCGCAGCGTAGCAAAAGTGAGTTGGAGTCCAAGCCTTAGCTTTCTGGGTGAACCGACCCTCGGTGCGTGCGGTTCACGCAAAGTGCGTGAAAATTTCGCGCGCATGGCGCGCGCAGAGTACGATTTCCAACGACTTATGGGCAAAAAGTGCCGTGGCATCGGTGCTGCTAGGAACTGAATCGAGTCGAGTTGACAGTGCGGATTGATTGCAAGAGTTCGCGTCTGTTTGCCGAAAAACCAAAACTAAAACCAAAACAGTAGTTGCAGAGAATATGAAGACACTTCGTAACAAACGGGCGTTCACCCTTATCGAACTGCTCGTCGTCATCGCGATCATCGCGATCCTGGCGGCGATGCTCCTGCCGGCTCTGGCCAAGGCCAAAGCGCGTGCGCAACGCATCAATTGCGTCAACAACCTCAAGCAAGTCGGCTTGTCATTCCGTCAATGGGCGCTGGACAACGGCGACCGCAACCCGATGCAGGTGGGCGATGCCCAAGGTGGGGCTTCATCCCATGTCGGCTTTAGGACCCTGGCTGCCACTCAGCCGGCAAGCAGAGGCGTGTTCGCCATGTTCCTGGTGATGTCCAATGAATTGAACACGCCGAAGATCCTCCAGTGCCCGTCCGAATTCGAGAGCACGCGGCAGTCGGCCACCACGTTCGGTGGACCGATTGCAGGACAAGCCAATACGATTCCCTTCACCAACGATATGAACGTGAGTTATTTCATCGGGGTTGACTCTCAGGACACGTATCCGCAGATGTTCCTGACCGGCGACCATAACATGGGGGGCAATGCCAATCCGCCTACGACGTTGTACCCGAGCTTCGTATCCGCTGGCACCAATTTCACCGCGAACCTGGGCCCGGGCTTTTTGGACAACATGCACCAGAAGCAGGGCAACGTGGGCTTGGCGGATGGCAGCGTGCAGGGTTTCAGCCGCTCGAAGCTGCAGGAAGGACTGAAGAACACGGGTGATGCCGGCCAGACGGCTGGGGTGTTTGCTCTCGGGGTCAATTCGACTGCTTCTGCGGGCGTTAATCGCCTCCAGTTCCCGTAAGCCGGCAGCGAACCGCAAAGTTTCTTAACGCGAAAAGGCATCCGCAAGGATGCCTTTTCTGCTTTTGGGGGCGTAGGGCAGGCATCATTGCCTGCCGGTTAGAGCGGCTTCCAGCCGCGAGTTTTGGTTCGCTCACGTTAATGCGGTCCTTGGCCCTGCGGGCAGGATGCCCGCAGAACCGGCAGGCTGGAAGCCTGCCCTACGCAGGCGCACGACACGCACTGCTCCATTGCCAATCTTCGGGCCGGGCACACAACCGAGCCGCCACAGGATTATTGACGGTGTAGGCGACGCATCGCGCGTGATCGTCGTCATCGCGGATCAAGTGGTCATAGGATTCTGACTGCCAGAACGGTTGTCCGGCGCGACTCAGCGATTTATTCGCCTGCGTCGAGGTGAACGATTTCCAACTGTGCAGCACGCGGCTCAGGGTGACCGGCGGGCGCGGCCACACGACCGCATGAACGTGATTGGGCATCACCACCCAGGCGCGAAGTTCATACCGTTTGCCGTCGAAAAAAAGCAGCGCACCGGACACGAGTTGCGCGATTTCCGGGTGTTTCAAAAAACAATCACCGTGCCCGGCATCCAGGTATGCATCGACGCGGTTTGAGTACCATCGGAACAATTCCTCCTGTTCGGGCCAGGTGAGCGGACGTTTGGCGGCGAGCGCATGTTTCAGGATGTCTTCCCGCTCCTGTTTCAGCCGCAGCAAGACTTCAGCGGGCAACGTGCCGGCCAGCCGAAAGGTGACGAAGTAACTCCCGCCTTCCTGCTTCAGATGCGGCAGGTGATCGCGCGAATGAAAACCCGCGGTGAACCGTCGTGGGTCTGGAGGATTTGGCGTGGTGTTCATGTTTCGGTTGTAGGGCAGGCATCCTTGCCTGCCGGTTTTGGTGGCTTCCAGCCGCCAGTTTCTTTCCTTCGTTCGCATTCCGATGGTTCTGCGGACAGGATGTCCGCAGAACCGGCAGGCTGGAAGCCTGCCCTACGCTTCAGCCGTCAGCCGGATGATGTCGCGCAATAACGTGTCGGGCTGGAAGCTGATGAAGCGGGCCAGTTTGTCAACCACCGGTTTGCGGCGGCGCATGTCGTCGAACCCCGGCGCGTAAGCTTTCGAGTAAGGCACGGATTCAATCGTTGATTTTGAGCCGAGCGTTTCGACAACCCGCCGCGCCAGGTCGCCAATGCTGATTTCCTCCGTGCCGCCGACATTGAAAACTTCCCCGCGCGCCGCGGTACAGTTTTGCAAGCGCACCAGCGCTTCCACGGTGTCGAGGACAAAGCAGAAGCAACGGGTTTGTTCGCCATCACCAAACACACGGATCGGCTGATTGCTCCGGGCCGCCGCGATAAACCGGGGCAAGACCATGCCGTACTGACCGGTCTGCCGCGGCCCGACCGTGTTGAACAACCGCGCGATGACGACTGGCAACGCGCGCTCCTTCGCGTACGCGAGCGCGAGAAACTCGTCCATCAGCTTGGAGCAGGCGTAACTCCAGCGTGCCTGGTGCGGCGGGCCAATCAACAAATCGTCCTCCTCGCTGAATGCGGCTTTCTGACTTTTGCCGTAAACCTCCGAGGTGGAAGCCACGAGTACTGGCACGCGTGGCGGTGCGGCGGCTTTAAGCAGGACTTCGGTCTCGTGGAGATTAGTTTCCAGCACATGGATCGGCGACTTCACCACGAGTTCAACACCCACCGCCGCCGCCAAATGATAAATGCTTTCGGCCTGCGCGACGATTTGCGGCAATTCAGCACAAGTGGAGATTTTGCCTGTAACCATCCGCAGCTTCGGATGGTTCGCCACCCCGCGCAGGTTTTCAAGACTGCCGGTGGACAGGTCATCCACAATCACCACGCTCTTGCCGTCGCGAAGCAATCGCTCGACCAGATGCGAGCCGATAAAACCCGCGCCGCCGGTGACGAGGACGTGGGAAGATGGAGGGTGGAGGATGGAGGATGGAGGATGGCCCATGTTATTTCGAGGCGACCCGGCAGAAGTCGTCTGCGCGTTCGATTGTATTGTTGATCATGCCGCCCAGAGATTGCCACGCGGCGTCATGGTCCCGGTATTGTGCGGAGTTGATGTAGCCACAATCCAGCGCATCATCCAGCCATGACTGCGTCTCCGTTGCTTCGCCCAGTGCGTCCGTCAGCTTGCTCACGAACGATGCGGGATAACGCCGATGCGCCCAAGCCTCGGCAATCATGGATTTCACGGCTCGAGAAGAACGTCGGATTTGGTCGGTAAGAGAGTAGCGTTCCTCCCGCGGGAATGGTTGCGAAAGCTTGAAAATGCGCTGCGCTTCCTCACGCGCGCGTTGATAGACCTTCAGATCTCGAAAACTGCGAATGATCGCCATGACTGTTTCCTTTCTCGTTGTAGTGGCTGTTTTGCCATCCTCCATCCGCTATCTTCCATCCTCCAGCTTTGTCTCCAACGCCTCCGCCAACGCTTCCGCCAGTTTCTCCCGAAATGCGGGGTCGGCGATCCGCCGCGCTTCGGCGGGATTGGACAGGAAGCCGCCTTCGATCAAAACCGCGGGCCGCTTCTGTGCCCGCAAAACCCCGAGGAACCGCGCGCGGCGAACGCCGCGATCGGCAACGCCATCCAGCTTCAACAAGGCCGCGTGCAAACGCATCGCCCATTGGAGATTTTCCGCGTCGAAGACGTTATTCGGCAACACTTCGGTCGGATCATCTTCGTAGCCGCGCGTGAGACTCGACCGCATGCCGGTGGGTGTGAGGCAATACGTTTCCAGCCCAGCTTGTTCCTGCCTTCCGCCCGACGTGTTAAAATGCAAACTCAAGAAAACATCGGCGTGGTGGGCTTCCGCAAGCGCCACGCGGTCGGCCAGGGAAAGATCCACGTCATTGCTGCGCGTCAGAAAAACCTGCCAGCCTCCTTGCTCGAGCAACGACGCCAGGCGGCGCGCCCAATCCAGGGTGAACTCTTTTTCCCAGCGGCCATCGGCTGCGCTGTGTGCGCCGGGGTCAGCCCCGCCATGGCCGGGATCAATCACGATCACGCGATTTGTTTTCAGCAGGCCCGCGAAACCGCGCACGAG
>CAZNOE010000511.1:0-4810 GCA_964574525.1 uncultured Bifidobacteriaceae bacterium | reverse complement strand
CGACGGCGCGCTCTGGCTCGGCACGACGCAGGGGCTGATGCGGTTGGATTTTTCAGCGCCCGAGCGGGATCGCCGCCAGTATCTCGCCGGTCAGCGCTACCTGCCCGACGATCACGTCGAGCAACTGGCGCCTGATGATCGTGGAGGAATTTGGGCGCGCACTCGCACCGGCGTGTCACACATCGAACTGAAACCGATGACCCTCGCGCAAAAGGCCGAGCACTTCGAGCAGCGCATCCGCGCGCGGCATGATCGCTACGGCCTCGTCGCCGATTCGGGTTTGCGGATCGCCGGCGATGTCTCCAGCAATCAACTCGGCGATAATGACAATGACGGTCTGTGGACGGCGATGTATGCGGCCGGCGAGTGTTTTCGCTACGCCGTCACGAAATCGCCGGAAGCGCTGGCCAACGCGCGAAAGTCCATCGAGGCCATTCTTTTTCTGGAGGAAATCGCAGGCCGGCGCGGTTTCCCGGCCCGCTCGTACATCCGCAAAGGCGACCCGATGCCGCACGGCGGGGAGTGGCACTGGACCACGGACGGCCGGTATTATTGGAAAGCCGACACCAGTTCGGACGAAATCGTCGGCCACTTTTTCATCTTCAGCGTCGCCTATGATCTCCTGCCGGACGCGGACCTCAAGAAACGCATCGCCGAAACCTGCCAGCGCCTCATGGATCACATCCTGGACCACGATTATTACCTCGTTGATCTCGACGGCAAGCCGACGATGTGGGGCTTTTGGAATCCGGAGAGGCTTGCAAAAGAACCCGACGAGCGCGCGCTCAACAGCCTGCAACTCCTCAGCTTCCTCAAGACGACCGAGCACATCACTGGTGGCGCGCGCTACGCTGCGGAGTATCGCAAGGCCGCTCATGAGTTCAAATACGCCGACTTGATGACGCATGTGAACGACTTCCGCACGGAAATGAATTACTCAGACGAAGAACTTGCGATGCTCCCGTTTTACTGCGCGTTCCGATACGAAAAAGACCCCGCGATGTTGAAGGCGTATCGCCGCGCCTTGGATGAATGGTGGAAGAACATTCAGCGCGAGGCCAACCCGCTCTGGACGTTCATTTACCTGACCGGGCAGCCGGAAGCCCAGGTGGACTTGTCCGGCGCCGTCTGGACACTTTACCGTATGCCGATGGACACGATCGAGTGGAGTGTGAGGAATTCGCATCGCCAGGACATGGTCTGGGTCTCAAACCCGGATCGTCACGGGCGACGTGAAGCGCTGACGTTGCTCCCGCCCGACGAGCGACCGGTGATGAAATGGAACGGCAACCCGTTCGTGGTGGACGGCGGCGGAGGCGGGCATGGCGAAGACGACGGCGCAGCGTTCCTGTTGCCATACTGGATGGGGCGCTATCACAAATTCATCGTTGGTGAATAGCGGGGCTTGTGGCCATTCACAAAGCGCCACGCCTTCGAGCACGAAGTTACCTCAGCGGGGATATGAGGTTCGCTCGATGGTCCAGAGAAAATCCGGATCCTGTGCCGAGACCGCCTGCCGGGTGAGATCCACGAAGGTCAGCTTGTATTTCAACACACTTGACCGCCACTTGTGGATTTCGGAATGTCCGTCGGCAAACGCGAAGCCGCACGCGCCGTTGTGGAGATTGCTGGGCAGGTCAATCCATTCATAGTTTCGCTGCGCGTTGAAGAAGGCGCCATCGTTGATGCTGTCCGGATGTTCGTCCACGAACACCCAAAGGTTCGCTGGCGTGGGGCGGTTCACATCGGTGGTCTTTTCAAATATTTTCTCGCAATTGAGCAGTCCATCCGTCTCGGATTTGTTCCCTTTGCCCACGGCACCATTCATCGAGATGCTGCGGACCCGCTCCGTCCATCCGCGCTGCGACTGTACCACGCTGAGCCTGTTATCGGCCGGACATTTGAAGATTTTTTGGGACCTGCCTCCATACCGGCCCAGGACAGAATAGTCGTCGCTGGTGAGGTAAAGCGTGTTGGTGTTGTGTGGGCTGGTATCCCAAGTCAGCCAACCCATGATCCAGGGATAATAAGAACCCGCCGCCGCGCTGATGGTCGCACCGGACTGCGCCACCGCGCCGTGAACGTTCATCGGGAAGTATTCCCGGTTGTCGCCGCTGTAGAGATGAACCGCTAGCATCAACTGGTGAGTGTTGTTCATGCACAGGATTCCCTGCGCCTTAAGCTTGGCCTTACCCAAGACGGGCAACAGCATCGCGGCAAGAATGGCAATGATGGCAATCACGACAAGAAGTTCAATTAGCGTGAATCCCAAGTGGAACCGATCACGCGACGGGGCGGTACGCTTCTCGTGCAATTCCGAGGCTCGTCCGAATAAGAGGCGGGCAGTTGTCATTTCGATTCGCTCCGGATGGGTAACCAAACCAGATTGCAATATCTCTTCAGGCGCGTCAAGAGTTCAAGTCTCGCTGATGGGGTCAACCCTTCGTCGGGGTTTGCGGGGCTGGCCTCTTTGGAACAAACGCCTCGGTCCGGCGCCGGCCTTCAGCTTTCTGTTCGCGAGTCATCCTGCGTTTGACATCGTCGAGAGCTTTGGCCGCGTCAGGCATGCGCTGCGCGGCGGCGAGGCTGAGCCATTTGTAGGCTTCAACCGGGTCCGGCGCGACGGCGTTGCCTTCGTAAAAGCGCATACCCAGATTGAATTGCGCGAGCGCATCACCTTGGTCGGCCGCCTGCCGATACCACTTGAGCGCTTCGGCATTATCGCGGGGCACGCCTTTGCCCATGACGTAGAGAACCGCCAAGCTGTATTGCGCGGGAGCATGGCCCTGCTCCGCAGCCCGGCGGTAACATTTGGCGGCTTCCGCTTCGTCGCGTGGCACACCCTGGCCGGCTTCATACAATTCGCCGAGCGCGGTTTGCGCCGCGGGATGTCCCTGATCAGCCGCTTGGCGGTACCATTTGGCAGCCTCCGCGTAATCCTGCTTTACGCCCTGGCCCTTGGCGTAAATTGTCCCAAGCTTCTGTTGCGCTTCAGCTTCGCCGCGTTCGGCTTTGGCCCGGATTTGCTCCAAGTGTACGATTTCAACAACTTCGGGATTTGAAACCGCCGACTGGCGCGTCGGCATCAACGTGAGAAGCAGCAAACCGATCAAGAAAACTGCGGTGACGATGCAGATGACTTTGGCCGCATACATCTTGCCGCCGGATTTGTTTTTGGACAACTGGGTCTGGGCCGCGGACGGAACAGATGCGCCGCACGCCGGGCACACAGCAGCGTCGTCGCGGACCTCGGCGCCGCACTTTTCACATTTTGTCGATGACATAATTCAATCGTCGCGTTGCATTTTGGCCTGCAAGGCGACTTCGTCCAGACAAAATCAGGCTACACTTTGCCATCGCGCCAACGGGAATAAGAGGCTGGCAGTCATCATTTCGACGCGATCCAATGAGTAACCGAGCCAGATTGCTCTTCAGGCACGTCCAAAAAACGATTGACTTTCGTGTCGAAAAAGCCTTTGCTCAAACTAATCCAGTTACCGAGCATGATCGAACCACATACGTTGAAGAATTCTCGCGGCGTAATTTGCCATGCCTCGCCACATTTGCCATGCAGGCGTTGCTGAAATGTTGGTTGAGGAGATGCGCTCTCGTCATAGAGTCCCACGCGACCTGAAAAGTAATGAAGCCACTGAAAACAATTCCCCTGAATTCCACCCGTACGCGGGGGAAAGCTCTGACCCAGTCTGCCGCACGCGGCGGATTCACCTTGATCGAATTGCTCGTAGTTATCGCCATCATTGCCATTTTGGCGGCCATGCTCCTGCCGGCGTTGAGCAGAGCCAAAGATAAGGCGAAGGCGGCCCAATGCATGAGCAACCTGAAACAAGTCATCGTGGCGGCCACGATGTACGCGCAGGACAATCGAGAAACCTATTTTCATACCGGTGATGGCAACATGCCCAATGACGGGCAGTGGTTTTTGTCGCCCCCCAGGCCCCCTTTGGCAGCATCGGATATGGGGGTGTGGCTGCAACCAACCGACGGGTACGCCTATTGGGCGCTGGGCTACCTCGATTACTTTTCGAAGAACCGGAAGGTTTTCCGCTGTCCAAGTTCGATCCACCCGGACGAATGGCATGACGATGGCAGGTATTTCCCTTCAGAGTTTTGGGAGAATTCGACTTACGGAGTTCACCAATACCTCCTCAAGAGTGGTGGATTTGATACGGCCGAAACGCCAACCATAAAAAAAGTCACGAGCTACCAGGATCCTACCAAGATGATTTTTTGTCAGGACGCCGCCGAGCAAAAAATGGAAGGAGGAAGCGACAGCATCGGTCTTTTCCCGGGCAGCAGCGCAATCCTGACCCAGTGGATCTCTGACCCGCCGTATGGCGGTCTCTCGTTGCTGTACGGGGGCTATCATTTCGACAATGAGTGGTACCGTCACAGCAGAGGGTGTCAAACAGCTTGGGTAGATAGCCATGTCTCCAGGATCAGGTTCACGGGCCTGAGGGTGGGCATTGACTATCGCCACTACACCGGGGTGAGGCCCTTGAATCCTGTTCCCAATTAGCCGGAAATTGTCTCCGCGAACTCTGCACATGAAACATCTCTCCATGCTCGGCGCCACGTTTGTCCTCCTGTTGGCTCTGATGCTCGGCTTGGGTTGCAACAAGCAGGTTTCACTGCCAACTCCAATGCCCATCGAGCAATTGCCTTCGGCCCTGGAAAAGGCCTTCAACAAGGCCAAGCCTGAGTCCAAAGATTTGGCGAACCAGGTTCTCGCAGCCTTGCAAGCGCCGGATTACGCGAAGGCTTACACAGGCCTTCAAAACCTTTTGGGCAA
>CAZNOE010000510.1:0-4831 GCA_964574525.1 uncultured Bifidobacteriaceae bacterium | reverse complement strand
CAAATTGCGCGCCAGCGTTTGGAGTGCGTGGAGCTTGCTCCCGCTTTTCCTGACGTAGTCGAAATCGCAAGCGGTCACAACCAGTACATTCGCCGCACGCGCGTCACTCTGGCCGGCGGAATTCAGGATGTGCGTGATATCATTCATGAAGCCCTTGCTTGCGCGACACGCTGCGAACGCATAATCTCCCTCGCATGACTGATGAATTCTTCCTCCCGGTCCAGATTGAATCCCTGCCGGAGGGCGGCTTTCTGGCCACGAGCAAGGATTTGCCTGGATTGGTGGCGCAAGGGCGCACAGTGGCCGAAACGCTCGAAATCGCCCAGGATGTCGCGCGCAAGCTGGTGGAATCATACCTTGAACACGGTGACCCGCTGCCAGCGAAAATTCGCGCCGCCTCAAAGCGCACCGCCAGCAAGTTTGTTGTCGAAATCCCCGTGGGGCTTTCAATGGCAGATGCATGAGCCATCTCCCGCCGCTCAGATACCGAGAGGTCGTGGAACGATTGCGCGCGAACGGGTTTGTGTTTGATCGACCTGCCAAAGGCAGCCATGAAATCTGGTTCAACCCAACGACACGACGGCGTACGACCGTGCCTCATCATCCGGGAACGCTCCCGCTGGGCACGTTGCGCGCGATCATCAGACAAGCTGGACTTACCGTGGATCAATTCCTGGGCCGGTGATTTCACTTCCTTGCCGATCTTCCGCAGCCACGCTTCGTGAACGAGCGCGGTCGGCTGAAGTGTGTGAACTGGCGCTTCCGAGGCCATCTTCGCCGCGGCGAGCCGGCGCAATTCCTCGTAAACGAGGGTCAACAATTCATTCGCCGCTTTTGCTTCGCCGCGACTAATGGCTTCAAGAGTTTGTGTAACCTCGCTCATGGGCTTTGGTTGCTATGTCGCGCAGCGTTTGGAGTGCGCGGAGCTTGCTCCCGCTTTTTCGCACGCGACCAACGACGAGGCAAAAGCGCCGGCAAGCCGGACGCACTCCAAACGCTTCGCGCCGTTCGTGCGATCGCTGTCAAATTGCGCGCCAGCGTTTGGAGTGCGTGGAGCTTGCTCCCGCTTTTCCTGACGCAGTCGAAATCGCAAGCGGTCACAACCAGTACATTCGCCGCACGCGCGTCGCTTTGGCCGGCAGCATTCAAGATGTGCATAACATCATTCACTTGGCTTCAGCCTTGGTTTCCGAGGTGCCTTGAATCAGCCCCGTGGCTTCGCGCAGCAGTGCGTGGGAAATGATCGTATCGAGCCATTCCTCACCCAAATCAGCGCTGTCCAACTTTGGCAAAGCCTTGTTCGCAATGTCCTGCGCGCTCGTCAGCGCCGCTTGAGCCAGATCGCTTTGCTTAAGCTGGTGACGCGCCATGGCGAGAGTCGCAGATGTCTGGACCGTGACCCAACCGGGTCGCGTTTCATGCGCGAGAGTTTTTTCGGCCCAATCCGCCGCACTGGCGAACCGTCCTTGCCGGTACTCTGCCAATGCTTTCGTGGAAGAGAAACCTCGCCATCTTAATTCTCCGGCGACAGAGACATCAACCATCCGATCCACGATTCTGAGATCCACTCCCGAGTCAGGCAGGATCAAGCAGTCTTTGGAAATGAGGTGCGCCGTGCGAAAGGCATCCGTGTGGCCGAAGCGTTCAACACTCTTCCGGCAATGCTCGCGATAAACATCGAGTTGGCCGCTTGCAACGAGGAGTGCAGCCAAGTCGTGCCACACCTGAAGATTCTCGGGATTGACGTCACGCACCCGAATAAGGTCGGCGGCGGCCTTTTCCCAGCGGCCCAGGCGCGCCCGGAAGCCACTTCTAAGACGGAGCAGGCGAGCGCTTTGAGGATGACTCGCTCTGTCCTGCGTGAGCAACTCGTCGAAGAGTTGTTCAATTTTTTCAGGCTTATGTTCTAGCATGAACGTTTCCGATAGACCGGCGACCAAATCGGCCAAGTCGGCAATTCCGCCGCTTCCAATGAGCGCTTTGGCCTCGTTCAGCAGAATTTGGAATATCAGAACGTCATGCCAATGCTCGCCGAAGTCGCTAGCTCCGGGACTCCGGAAATATCCTTCGGCAACAAAGACGGCGTCCAGCAACGCGTACTGAGCCTCGTTTGTTTTCTGCAGTTGGTGGCACGTCATCGCCAAAGCCAGGCAAGCCGGAATCCTAAGATTCGCACTACCAAGGGCGAGGCTCTTGCGCAGCCAATCCTCCGCGAGCGCATAATGCCCCAGCCGGTATTCGGCCAGCCCTTTGGTCAATTGATAGTACGGAAGAAAAGGATGGTCCAGACCTGCGAGAACGGCGGTCTGTGCCAGTTCGGTAGCAACCGCGAAGTCGCTGCCGCTCACGGGAAGCAGCAGACAGGCTTTGGCGGTGCGTTCGGCGACGACGGGCAGGTTCGTTCCGCCAAACCGCAAGAGCATCTGATGGCAATGACGGCGGTAGGCATCGGTTGCTCCGTTTCGTAAAAGCAGCGGCGCCAAAAAATACCACGGATCATGATTCTCAGGATCCAGTTCAATCACTTTAGCCAGGTCCACCGCGGCTTCATTCCAGCGACCGAGCCGAGCGAAGAATTCTCCTCGATTTCGCAGGAGGCCAACGTTCCTGGGTTCCCTCTGGATCGCGGGCGTGAGCAGGTCGCTCATCAGTTGGTCCACCTGCGCGTATTGCCGGTCAATGAGCAGCGCATCCAGGATTTGATAAACCGGGTCTGATTTAAGCCGAGGGTTGTTCGGGGAACGGTTAAGGGCGTTCGTCAGTTCGTCGCGAAAGAGCGACTGGATGCCGGCAAAGTCGGTCTGCCGCTGAAGCATGTCGGCCAGGTTATGCACCGTCCTTGCCACATCCGGGTGCGCCGTCCCGAGCAGTCTTCTGCGCATGGCGAGCGCTTCGCGAAACATCGGCTCCGCCTCCGCCAGCTTGCCGCGGTCGCGGAGCACCACGGCCAGATTGTGGAGCGACGCGGCAATCGGGAGACAGTCTCCGGTCAAGATTTTCTTCCGCGCGGTGAGCGCCTCGCGATGGAGCGCCTCCGCCTCCTCCAGTTTGCCCTGCCGGCGGAGCACCAAGGCGAGATTGTTGAGGGATTCGGTCGTCTCAAGATTTTCGTTGCCCAAAGCTTTCCGTCGAATCGCCAGGGCCTGGCGATGCAACAGCGCAACCTCGGTCAGCCGCCGGCGAGCGGATTCCGCGTCCGAACTGGAATTAGCTGGACGGTAATCGTCCAGATCTGCCGAGCGCATCGCGAGTCTCTCGTCTCGCAACCGCTCAACTCCCGTTCCCTCACCTTCAGGCCAAAGGATCCGGGCGAGATTGTTCAGCGCACGAGCGGCCTCCGGGTGATCGTTGCCCAGGGATTCCCGCCGCGCGGCCAAAGCTTTTCGCTGAATCATCTCGGCCTTCTCCCCTTGGCCGAGCGCCTGATAAACTTCACCGATGGTTGTTTGCAATTCAGCCTGGACTTCCGGCTGGCCGGCCAGGTCTTTGCCCACGCGCTCGGCAGTCTGGTCCACCATCTCCCGCAACAGCGTTGTGTCACGTCCGAGCGCGACGGAGGGCCTGATACTTTCGAGCATGTCCTTGAGGAACTGCGCCACCATCTGGCTCTTGGCAGCTTCGGTCTCGGCTTCTTTCTCACCGGCTAGGGCTTGGAGGCGCAACGCCGCTTCGTTGGTCTGGGCAGTCTCGGCTTGCAGGCGAAGCCTCGCCTCGTTGGTTCGGGCAGTCTCGGCTTCCTGACGAAAGCGCACTTGGGCTTGCTCGGCAGTCACGGCCCGCAGCCGTGCTTTCCGTTCTTGAAAGAACATCCAGGTCGAAACCGCCAAACCGATGAGCAGCGCCACAGCCACAGAGCCAGCGGCACTGAAAACAAGCTTGTTCCGCCGAACCAACTTCTGAAGCCGATACGCCGCGCTCGGCGGGCAGGCCACGACCGGTTCGTTGCTGAGATGCCGCTGGATGTCCATCGCCAAGCCATTGGCCGTCTCGTAACGGCGGGCGCGGTCTTTCTCCAGCGCCTTCATCACGATCCAGTCGAGATCGCCACGGAGTTCACTGACGAGTTTCGGCGCCTCGAGGCCGCGACGTTGCGCCGTGGTGCTCAACTCCTGGCCGGACAGCGTGCTGAGACGGGTTGAGGGACGAAGCGGTTCCTGTTCGCGAATCGTGCGGCGCATTTCGTCGAGACCAATCGCGAGGAGTTCCTTCGCATCGAACGGAGTTTTGCCGGTCAGCATTTCGTAGAGCAGCACGCCGAGCGCGTAGATGTCGCTGCGCGTGTCAATGTCCACGTTGGTGATAACCGCCTGCTCAGGACTCATGTAGGCGGGTGTGCCGATAAATTGTTCGAAAGCCGTGAAGAGCGTTTTGTCCGTGAGTTGCTGGCCGGTCGTGGCTTTGGCGATGCCGAAGTCAATCACCTTCGGCACCAGCACGCCGTCGTTCGCGCTCACGAGAATGTTCGAGGGCTTGATGTCGCGGTGAATGATGCCCTTTTGGTGCGCATGCTGGATGGCCCGGCAAACCTGGATGAACAGATCCAGCCGGGCGCGAGTGGAGAGTTTCGCTTCGTCGCAGTAATCGGTGATCTTCATCCCGCGCACGAGTTCCATGACGAAGTAAGGGCGGCCAGAACCAGAGGTCGGATGACAGAGGACAGAGGTCAGAGAAACCGACCGCTCTCGGCTCTGACCTCTGATCTCCGGCCTCTGATCTCTCTCCCACCACTCCCGCATCGAACACCTTCGCAATGTTCGGATGATCCATCATCGCGAGCGCCTGCCGCTCGGCTTCAAAGCGCGCGATCACGGATTTGGTATCCATGCCGAGC
>CAZNOE010000509.1:0-4833 GCA_964574525.1 uncultured Bifidobacteriaceae bacterium | reverse complement strand
GCCATCAACCGCGTGCTGTGCGAGATGGTCCGCTGCGCGAACGCGTCATAATCCCTCGGCCTTGGTTGCCCACATATCGAGCATTGCTGGTTTTGCCGGATTGGATGAGATTCACCGCCGGCCCATAAATGCCGTCCGTCGCGCTCTCACGCCAAAAGCAATCCCAGTTCAAGTTCAGTGTCAGCTTGGGGTGTTGCGTCCATTCAATCCTCACCGCGGATTGCTGTGCGTGGGCCAAGCTACGGTGTGGAATAAAAGCAACGAATCTTTGACTTCTCTCTGGCTTCGAGTTTTGTTTATCACAGCCGGGTTGCAACCGTCCGTTCACGCCTCGTTTGGGCCGCAGAGCAGCGATTCCACCTTGACCGAAAACCCGTGTTGGGAAGTTCATGAACAAACAGATTCTATTAACCAGTGTGTGCCGACCGATGGGACCGAAGTATGGCGATGCTCCTTCCGTCGGCTATGAACTCCTTTACCGTCAGGTCACGCGCGCCCAGGGCATCTTCAGCCCGCGCACCGTGAACATCCACTTTGGGCTGGAGTACATCGCGGAGAACCTCGACGCGCCCACCGTGGTGTTGCAATACCCGTCGAAGCGCGAACTGATTCGCGAACTCAAGAAGGGCTACGACTACGTGGGCGTTTCGTTCCTGCTCGCGGTGATGCACAAGATGAAGGAGACGGTGGCTTTGATTCGCCGCTACGCGCCCAAATCCAAAATCGTCCTCGGCGGCTACGGCACGGTGCTGAAGGACGAGGCGCTCATGCCGTATGCGGACTACATCTGCCGGGAGGAAGGCGTCGCGTTCTTCCGCCGTCTGCTGGGCGAGCCGGAAATCCCGATGCCGTACAAACACCCGCTGCTGGTGAGCTGGCTGAAAGTTTTTGGGATAAAAGTTTCGGGCACGGGGAAAATCTTCGCCGGACTCGGCTGTCCCAACGGCTGCGATTTTTGCTGCACCTCGCATTTTTTCTCGCGCAAGCACATCAAGCTGCTGCCCGAGGGCAAGGACATCTACGCGGTCGCCGAGCGTTACCTCGATCTGGACCCAAGCCTTGTTTTCCTGATTCTCGACGAGGACTTTCTGCTCAACAAGAAACGGGCGATGGAGTTCCGCGATTGTGTCATGAAAGGCGGAAAGAAGCTCTCGATCTTCGCCTTCTCCAGCATCAAGGCCATCAGCCAGTACACGGTCGAGGAAATTCTGGAGATGGGAATTGACGGCTTCTGGATCGGCTACGAAGGGACGCGCTCGAATTACGCCAAGCAGCAAGGGCGGCCCGTCGCGGACATCCTCACGGAATTTCGCGAGCACGGCATCACGATTCTGACCTCAATGATCGTCGGGTTTGATTACCAGAATCAGGAAGTCGTGGCGGAGGAGTTCGATGGGTTGATGAAGCTTAAGCCCGCGCTGGCTCAATTCCTGATTTACGGCCCCGTGCCCAGCACACCGTTCTTCGAGCGGATCATGAAGGAAAACTTGATGCTCGATGTGTACGTCAAAGACCCCGAACGCATGTATCGCCAGGGAGACGGATTCTCCACGCTGATCAAACACCCGACGCTCTCGCCCGAGGCGATCGAGGAAATCCAGCGCTGGTGTTTTGAACAGGATTTTCAGCGGCTTGGCCCGAGCATCTTCCGCGTCCTCGAATCGCGCTGGCTCGGCTATCAGAAGCTCAAGAACTCACCGAATCCCTTTTTGCGCCAAAAGGCCGAGTACTACGCCAAAGAACTAAGAGTTGCGTACCCGGTTTTCCTCGCCGGAAGGCTCCTCGGTCCGAATGCCGCCGTGCGGCGTTGGATCGGCGATTTGGAACGCAGCATCCACGCGGAACTGGGTCGTCCCGCGCTGGGCGAACGATCCATGTCCGTCCTGGCCGTTGGTGCCGCGCTATGGACCGGACTCACGTTGAAGCTTGATCTTTTCCAGCATCCCAAATTGCAACGCACGGCCTATCGTTTGCCCGGCAAGCGCTGGGGCGCGTTCAAACTCTGGGAAGAACTTCAGCGTAAAGTTTCGATACCGGAGTTCTCCGTCAAGGTCGAATTGCAACACGCGAAGAAACAAGTCTGGCTGCGGCTGGAAGGCGCGCTTTCGACCGCGGAGGCGGAGGGATTGGGCCAACGCATTCGCGATTCCCTGGCGCGCAGCAAGAGCCGCCTCATTCTGGACCTGAACAAACTCCAGTGGGACAAGGTGGGCGATCTGCGGCCTCTCAGGGAAAAACTCGCGGCCTATCGCTCACGCATCCGGCTTGTCCTGCCCAAGTTGTCTGCGGCGCATCCGGAACTGATCCTTCTCGCCAGCGTGTTTCAGCATTACAAGGCTTGAAGAAACTCCCGGCGCGCTTCACGTGCGGCGGAAAGCGGTCTCGCCGCCGATTCACGGCGGGCATCAGGAGGTGCGAAAGCTCGAAAGAAAATTCTCTCTTAATTTTGAAGGGGCATCTGGGTAAGTAGAAAGGGAGAGCGTTGCCAAAACGAAATGCTGACGGCGATAGCGCCGAGTGATAGACGATGATCAGCAGTGCGAGGTTTGCGCCAGTGGGGACAAAAGTGCTCCGAGAAATCCGTCTCCAATCAGTGGCCACTTTTCAACTACATTGTTCCGGATTAAAGCGTGAGCTGAACAATTGCTTCTTGGATTTGTGAATTCCACCGTGCGTAAAAGCTTAAGAGCCGATGAATTCCCCCAAGCTTCGTGAGCAATGGCACCCGCGCGGACGCATCGGAGGTCTCATTCCATTCGGCATCGAGGCACTGGAGTTCGCGGACCAGCTTTTCCTGCCGCTGACCGATCCGCCGCTGCATCGTGCTGAGACGTTCGGCCCAGTCCTGTCCACGTTCGAAAAGCTGTACACGCAGCATGGGAGAACTGACCTTTGCTCTTTCGGCAAGAAAAGCGTTCGCCTGTTGACAAAGCTGCGCAATTTCGATGAACAAGTCCGCCAGGTCTGCCGGGATTTCCTGCAGATCCTTCGGCTTGTGCCCAAGTTCGAGCTCCAGCAGATGGCACAAGCGATTTTTCGGCTCGCGCAGGCAGTTGTAAGCGGAGTTCAACTCTGCGTAATGCTGCGCGGCGAGGGCCTTCTCGTGTTCGCTGGCGTTGTGGACGCGATCAGGGTGGCGCTCTGCGGAAAGGGTGAAAAACTTTGCCTTGAGCAACTCCGGGTCAATCCAAGGCCGGCGCGCTTCATTCAGCAGGGCGAAGTAGTCGATCATGCCGTCGGGACTATCAACCCTCAACAATCAACCATCAACCAATCACGCGCTGAAGCTTTCGCCGCAGGAGCAACTGCTGGCGGCATTGGGGTTGTGGACCTTGAACCCGCCATCCAGCGCGTCAACGTAATCCAACTCGCTGCCCGTGACATACAGCGCACTTTTCGGGTCCACCACGACGCGTACGCCGCCCGTCTCGACCAGAAAATCGCGATTCGCCGGCCCGTCCTGCAAATCCATTTTGTATTGCAGGCCGGAACAGCCTCCGCCCAGCACCGCCACGCGCAGCACACCGTTCGGCCGGCCTTGCTTCGTCAGGAGCGAAGAAACTTTCTTCGCCGCGTTGGGCGTGAGTTTGACGAGCCGCTCGTCGCCCGTGCGAAAAGCCGGGGCGGCGGTTGGTTTGGTGATGGCAGCGGTGGCAATCATCGTTGGCGCCAGCAACGTAATGATTCATGTCCGGTCAGTCAATGCGGCGAATCAGGTGGTAGTGTCCTAATTTGGATTTGATTCCGTCACACCGATACGGAAAAGCGCGTGGCCTTAGTTCTTCAACTCCCTAAGATATTTCTCAATCTCATCCGGTTTGAGGCCACATTGCCGCAGCACGCTCCGCACGTAAGGCTCGGCAAAAAACTTGTGGGTGGTGAGTTCGACCCGATGCGTGCCCCCGGTCTTGCGCCAGATTTCGACCCGCTTGTGTTTTACGTTGAAAGTGTAACCGAGCTTCCGAAGCAGATTAACGAAGCGCTGCCTGTCGATCATGCATTGGCCTTTGGTCAATGGTGAACGGCACTTGGAAGCGCACGTTCTCCGTGCGTTTCGGTACCGGCGTCACCAAAGTCCAGCCTTGATCACGCAGGAATAAATCCAGCTCGTTCGTCTGAATGAGATCGTGCAGCAACGCGTTGATGCCTTCGTCAATCGTCTCGGTGAGTTCACCCAGCGACTGGCCCTGCAAGGTGATCTTCAGCGGGTCGCAGACGCCGATGAAATAACCGGACGCGCGGTCCTGATACACATGCCAGACGAGATTGGCTTGGATGGACACAATGGTTTTCATGGGGTGGTAGGTTGGTTGTCTGCTAGCTTGCTCGGACTGCGGCATACTTTTCCGACAAATTTGTCATTACATCAAGTGAAATTTTACCATATCTGTAAATAATCCCTCCTGCACCAATTTAATAGCTGATCGCGGGTATGCAAGCACTGGAATTGTCTGGATTGTGGACACTACACGTCTTGGCAAGGATGGCACATTCATTTCAGTAAAAGAATACCCGACCGATGCTTGGTATGAAGCCGTTGTCAATGCATGTTGCCATCATCATCAGGTTATGCGGATTCATTGATGGGTTTCCGGCAAATTAAGACACTACCAATCAGGTTTATCCGTGCTCGATCGCGGCATTCTGTTAATGTGCGCGCGTGAAATTGATTTCGTGGAACGTCAACGGCCTGCGCGCGCTGCTGCGAAGAAATTTCCTGGAGTTTCTCGACGCCGAGAAGCCGGACGTGCTGTGTCTCCAGGAAATCAAATGCGGTCCGAATGATGTGGAACAACTCTGGCCTGCGCACTATCAGACCTATTGGAACTGCGC
>CAZNOE010000508.1:0-4835 GCA_964574525.1 uncultured Bifidobacteriaceae bacterium | reverse complement strand
CGAAAGTGAAACAAACACTCGACGACATGGGCTGGAGCGGCTGGCTGGTTATTGAGCGCTCGCGCGACGCGAAGGACTCTCGCAACGTGAAGAAGAACTTCGGCGCCAATACGGCCTACCTGAAGAAGATCTTTCAGGAATGAGCAGGCCCGTGCCGGGCAGGCGGACTGTCCTTGCGCGGAACAAGTCGCACGTCTGCGCCGGCACCTGCGTCAACACTCTCCCGAAATAGCGGTGCCGGTGACGAGGCTGGTCGCCTGAAGTCTGGAACGCCGCCCAAGGGCGGCACTACAATCGGGTCGCTTGGGGCATCGAGAGCGCCCCGCACGAGCGAATTGGAATTGGCCGTGCGAACCACCATCTTTGCCAAGTATATCCTTGACGCCTCGGCCTCTCGGAATAAGCTCTCCAACGTGCCCATAGACGGAAACCATTTTTCCTTCTCTCCCGAAGCGTCAAAGTGAATCTGACCCGCTCTTAATTCAGCAACACCACGTCCCCATGAAAGCGTATCCTTTCATTCCTGGCCATCGTCGCCCTGTTGTCTCGTTCAGGAAAGCCGGAGTCACCGTCCTGCTGATTACGGTTTGGTTGCTGGGAGCTTTGCTGGTTCGCGGCGCAACCGTGCAATTCCGGTTGGCAAACTCTTCAGGCATTGAGGGCACGAATATGCAGGTCGAGGTGTACCTCTCCGCGCCGTTGACAGAGGGCGCGGATGTGGTGTGGGGGTTTGCGAACGGCACAGCGACCGGAGCTGATTATGGGTTTTGCAGTGGGCCCTGTATAATTCAGCCCCTCCATTTTAACCCCGGCATAACGAGTGTGTTTATTCCGTTCTTCACGGTGGATGACGCGCTGGACGAGGCGGACGAGACGTTTTCCCTTACTCTGGGGCCGACGCTTACGACGAACACGAACCTGGTCCTCGGAACGCTCACCAATCATATCCATACCATTATAGACAATGACCCGCCGCCCACGGTGGGTTTCCAGAGCGCAACGTCGAGCCTGACGGAGGCCAACTCGAGTCATTCGATCACCGTGCAGCTATCGGCCTCGTCGGGCCAGACCGTCACAGTGAATTGGGCGCGCTTTGGTGGCACCGCGACGCCGGGCAGCAGCGCTGCGAGCGGCGCGGATTATAGTCAGCCGGTCGCCAGCGGGACTTTCACTTTCAATCCGGGACAGACCGCCAAGACGATTGATCTGACGGTCTTCGATGATTTTTTTGAAGAGGCCAACGAGACAGTCATCTTCATCCTCAGTTCTCCGGCGAATGCCACGCTCGCCACCAGCACGCACACATTCACCATCGTTGACAACGACACCGAATTGTTTTGGGGAGTGGCGCAAACCAACGTCTCCGAAGCGCTCTCCGGCGTGAGCATTCCGCTGCGGCTGTCACGTGCGCTTTCGGTCCCGGTGACGGTACAAATCGCGTCCATTTCCTACACGGCGGACTCCGGGGTGGACTATACCAACGCTACGCCGTCAGTAACCTTCAGCCCGGGCCAGACGAATATCTCCATCTTCTTCCAGGTGCTGCCTGACACGCTGGATGAATTCGACGAGATTGCTGATCTGGATTTACGCAACCCGGTCAACGCGCAGATATTCGGCCCGTCGAATTGCCGTGTGACGATTCTGGACGACGACGCAGTGGGCAACACCATGTCCTTCTACACTTCGCTCGTGACGGTGAATGAATCCGTCGGTGTGTGGTTTGTGGACGTGAGGCTGGCTCGACCCTCCGGGCGCGTGGTCTGGACTTCCATCGCCACCGGGGGAACCGCGGGCTACGGCGCTGATTACACGCTGGAAACAGTGGACGGTTTGAACTTGAATCTTCTTACATTCAACGAAGGCCAAACCAACGCTACTTTCCATGTGGTGGTGAACAACGACACGCTTTTCGAAGCGCAGGAAACCATTTTGCTGACTCTGTCCGGTATCAACGGCGCCTCGCCCGGGGCCATTACGAACCTCACCATCCGCGTCAACGATGATGATCCAGCGCCAACCGCGGCTTTCGGTAACTTTAGCACGAGCTTTGGGGAAGCCTCTACCTCTCCGAGCATCCCCGTGGTTCTCAGCGCGCCGGCGGGCCTGCCGGTAAAAGTCAACGTCGCCGTCACCGGCGGCACGGCGACCGGGGGTGGCGTTGATTTCTCGCTCAACGAAGGCACGGTTTATTTCAATACCGGCGAGACCCAGAAGAACGTCAATTTGACGATTATCAACGATCTGATTGATGAAGATAGCGAGACATTCACCCTCACGTTGTCTCCGGGAACGTTCGTCTTCCCGAGTGACGGCTACGCGGCCATTTTCGTCAGCGGCATCACCAACCGCACGTTCGACATCGCGGACGATGACCCGCCGCCGACCGCGAGCATCCAGCAATTATTCTTCGTGGTGTCCGAAGGCCAGTCCACCAACGCGACCATCCGCCTGACCGCGCCTTCCAGCCGGAACATTTCGTTCAACGTGGTGCGCACGCTTGGCAATGCGTCGAACGAGGACATCACCACCAGCCCATCCACGGTGAATTACCTGCCCGGTGAAACGCAGAAGGTCGTGACCGTGACCGCCCTCAATGATTCGCTGGTCGAAGGTGACGAAGGTTTCCTGCTCACGATGATTAACCCGATTGCTGTAACGCTGGGCAGTGGCCGTGAATTCTACATTCACGACACGGACGGCACTTCCGTCGTGCGCGAGAACGCCACGGCGGAAGGAATCAATCCCGGCCATGGCGTGCGCTTCCGCAAAGCCGCCGGGGCTACTGCGATCACCACCATTGATGGAGCGGAGAACTTGCTCGCGCTTTCTTTACCCAACGCGCAAGTGGCCTTCGAGGTAAACGACGACGGGGTGTCGGTCATCAATTATGTGGACGCGGTGACGGACCCCGTGCCGCAAGGCTACTTTGGTGCCGATCGTGATTTCCATTCCGTGCCGGGTTCGCCGACGTTCGCCACTGGCGACATCAACAACTTCGCCATGAGCGCCCGCGGCTATCTTTACGTGCCGAACGCCGGCAATTGGAACTTCACCGTTCGCAGCGATGATGGTTTTCGGCTTCGCATCGGTTCGAACAGCACGGTCGTCGCAGAATACGCCACTGGCCGCGCACCCGGCGACACCGTGGCGGTGGTGGATTTTCCGCAACCGGGTTACTACCGTTACGAACTGACTTACTTCGAGAACGGCGGTGGCGCGCAGGTGGAGTTCCTCGCGCAAACGCCCCTCCTCCAAAACACCAGCCAACTCGTGGGTAGCGGCGAGGACGGCTTGCTCGTGTTCCGTAATCTCGATATTCCGCCCGTGGTTTGGCCCACGCTTGAGCCAGTGGTTCCCGGAAGCGCAGGTTATCTCGCCGAATTTCGGAAATCGGGTTTCACCATTATCACCCTTGCCGACGCGCAAAGTTTGTTCAATCTGCCGACCACCGACTCGAGTGTGCTGGCCGTCGCTTCCGACAATGGTGTCAGTGTTATTAATTACGACGACGCTTCTGGCGTGACCGGTCTGTTCGCGAGCGACCGGCAGATTGCCACGCCGCCCCTGACCGCCAGCAAGGGAAGTTTCGCCGCGGGCAGCGAGGACAACTTTGCTTTGCGCGCCACCGGGTTTATTCAGGTGACCAATCCCGGCGTGTGGAATTTTGTGGTCAACAGCGACGATGGCTTCCAACTCCGTCTTGGCACGAACCTGCCCGTTGTATCCAGCTTCCCCACTCCCCGGGCCATGAGCGCCACGACCAATCGAGTGAATCTTCCGGTGGTCGGCTATTATCCTTTCGAGCTGATCTTCTTCGAGGCTGGTGGCGGCGCACTCGTGGAGTTCTTCGCCTTCGGTCCCGGGCAGCCGGCGCCCAAACTTGTCGGCGATCCCACCGGTGTCCTTAACGTTTTTCAATCCGCCCCGACCGGCGTGCGTCTGACCGTCACGAAGAGCGGCAACCAGGCGATCTTGCAATGGCCGAGCGTCGTCACCGGATTCACGCTGGAGAGAAGCTCCGCCTTGGCGGGCGCAGCCACAGTCTGGACACCTGTCGCCGGCTCACCCTCAATCGTTGGCCAATTCTGGCAACAAACGGACACCATCAGCGGCGCCCCACGGTTTTATCGGCTTCACAGGTGACGGAGTCAGGGCGTGGCGTGGCAATGAATCAGGCCCCAACCGGACGCGAGGGGTTAATTATTTCGACCCAACGGAAGCCAAACGGACATCTCGGATTTTCCACGATTGGCCCACACGCAGTAGGGGATAAGTTTCGTGTTTGCCGGCTTCCATCGCGCTGGGCGGAACTCGCGATAAAGCTGACCGTCCCACGTTTCGCTGGACCTCGCCATTAGCGTCGCCTCCAACACAACAACACCGCCGAGCAGCCGTTGGTCATAGCGGGCATGGAATTTCGTGTCCGCCGGGACAACGACATCACTCACACGCACGCGAAGGTCCGGCGATTCGAGGCAGTACACAATCGGCCCGCGTTTCACGGCGACTTGGCCAACCGTTTCCTCCACGAGCGGATTTGCTTCGATCAACTGCATCTGCATCGGCAAGTCGAGATCAACCACGTCGCCCGCGGCCCAAGTTCGTTTGAGTTCGAGGTAGCTCGACGGCCTCGCGAGAACGGCCACGGGCCTGCCATTGACCCGGAGCGCGGCTGGGTGCGAAGCACCAGCCGCAGCACTCACCCAACCCGGAATCCGCAACTTCAAGGCGAATGGTTCATTTCCGCATTCATTGACCGCGATACGAATCCGACCGTTCCACGGATACTCCGTCTCTTGCGTGAGCTTCACGTTTTTTCCTCCAAGTGTCGT
>CAZNOE010000507.1:0-4837 GCA_964574525.1 uncultured Bifidobacteriaceae bacterium | reverse complement strand
GCTTTACTACACCGGGCCGATGGAGGAGCGCGCGGTGCAGGGCCAGCGCAACCTCGCCACCTTCATGAAAATCCTGCTCGTGAAGCGGCTGGAAAGCAGCTTCTACGCATTTCAGGAAACACTCAGCCGGTTCATCAAGTCCCACGAGCTTGTGCTGCAAGCGTTCGACGACGGCTTCGTCTATACGAGCCAGAAGCACAGCCGGAAGGTGCTGGAGTTTTTGGAGGAAGGCGACGACGACGCCATCGACGCGCTCATCGCGCAGGAGAAAGCCGAGAAGTTCGCCGCCGCGAAATTCACGCCCGTCTTCCGGCAGCACGTCGCGTCCGACCTCGCCGCTTTACGCGGAATCCAGACCTCGTGGAAAGCCATCAAGCGCGACCCGAAGTGGGTGGAGTTCAAACGCGAACTCACCACGACCTTCGCCAAGGGCAAGCTCATCATCTTCACCGAGTTCGCCGACACCGCGCGCTATCTCGCGGAGCGCATCAAAAAGGAGGTCGAGGAAAAGACGCTGCTCTTCAGCTCCGCATCCAGCCCCGAGCTCCGCCGTGCCGTCATCGCCAACTTCGACGCCAATTCTCAATCGCCCAGCGACGACTACCGCATCCTCGTCACCACCGATGTCCTCGCGGAAGGCGTGAACCTTCATCGCTCCGCCACGGTCATCAACTACGACCTTCCTTGGAATCCGACCCGCATGATGCAGCGCGTCGGGCGCGTGAACCGTGTCGGCACCAAGTTCAAAACGATCTTCACCTACAACTTCTTCCCGACCGACGAGGGCAACGACGAGATCGCCCTCACCGAGTCTGCCAAATCGAAGATCCACGCCTTCATCACGCTCCTGGGCAATGACGCTCGCCTGCTCACCGGCGACGAGCAAATCACGTCGTACAATCTTTTCGACCGCATCAATTCCAAGGAATCAGCGGAAGGCGGCGAGGAGGAGCAAAAGAGCGAGCTGAAATACCTGCGCCAGATTCTCGACGTGAAAGAGAAGCTGCCGGAGCTTTTCCAGCGCATCCTCGCGCTGCCGCGCAAGGCGCGTTCCACACGCTTCCACGCACCCGAGCCGGGGCCGGCAGACCATCCCGCAGCGGTCACTCCACGCCCGGATCGCCCCGCCGTCATCACCTACTTCCGCCAAGACCGGCTCGATAAGTTCTTCCGCTCGCACGCCGACATCGAGCGCGCCGAGGAACTCGACTTCTTCACCACTGCCGAAACCCTCGAAACCACCGCGAGCGAGAAGCGGCGCGAGATTCCGCCCGAGCAGTTCTATCCGCTGCTCGACAAGAACAAGGGCGGCTTCCTGTCCGCGACCACGCCCGGCGTCGAGACGCTGCTGCCCGCGACTGCGGCGGGCGGCGGCAATGAGGCCATCATCTTGAAGCGACTCCGCGCCCGTGGATTTCGCAACTCCGACGCGCTCACGCCGGCGGACAAACAATTCGCCGCCGCCGTGCATCAGATCATCGCCGACGGCCGCGTCGGCAAGCCCACCATCCGCAAGGTGAAGGAGGCTTTCGACAAGACCGACGATCCCGTGGCGCTGATCGCCATCCTCCGCAAGGAAATTGCCCGCCAGTATCTTCTCGGCCGGGGGCACAAACCCGACAAGGACGCGCCGCTGGCACCGCGCGACCTTATTCTTTCATCCTACCTACCGTAACGAGACTCATCTATGGACAAGACCACCGCCCAACGCCTCGTTCGCGAGACCTTCAAAGCCGCATTCGACAAGAAGCACTACCGCGACTTTATCAACGAACTGTGCAACGGCATTGATGAATCCAAGGCGATTCCCTCGATGGCCGTGCCCGATGCCTTCGCGCCGCACGTCAAAAGCTGCCAGCGGCTCGGCACTTTTGAATCTCCCGACGGCGAACTGACGGACGTGCTCGTGGTGCAACTCACGGAATCATTCAAGCTGGAGCGCACCCGCACCGCGCTGCGCGATTTCGTCGCCCACAAGCTCAAGCGCGATGAGAGCTACAAGGAAGCCGGCCTCGTCGCCTTCGTCGCGCCGGATTCGCAGTCCTGGCGCTTCTCGTATGTCCGTATGGAATACGAGACCAAGCGCGACCCGCGCACCGGCAAGATCAAGCCCGAAGAACGGCTGACTCCCGCGCGGCGATACTCCTACCTCGTCGGCGCGGACGAAGAATGTCACACCGCGCAGACCCGCTTTCTCTCGCTCCTTCAAAACACCACCGACAGACCCACGCTCGCGCAGATCGAGGAGGCTTTCAGCGTCGAGTCCGTCACCAAGGAATTCTTCCGCGAGTATGCGCGGCTCTTCGAGGACACCGAGACCGCGCTGGCCTCAGTCGTGAAGCGCGACAAAGCAATCGGCAAGGACTTCGCAGCCAAGGGCGTCAGCACCGTGGATTTCGCCAAGAAGCTACTCGGTCAGATCGTCTTTCTCTACTTCATCCAAAAGAAGGGATGGCTGGGTGTGGAAAAGGGCGGGAAGTGGGGCGACGGCCCGCGCAATTTCCTGCGCCAACTCGCTGACCGCACCGTCCGCGAAAAAAAGTGCCTGTTCAACGATGTGCTCGAACCGCTGTTCTACGACACGCTCGCTACGGATCGCGGTCACGACGCTTGGTGCAAGACTTTGCAGTGCCGCATCCCGTTCCTCAACGGCGGTCTGTTCGAGCCGCTCGCGGGCTACGATTGGGAGAAGACCAACATCGACCTTCCCAACACGCTTTTTACAAACAGGCAGCTATCCGCAGCAGGCGATGTCGGCACCGGCATCCTCGATGTCTTCGACCGCTACAACTTCACCGTCAACGAAGCCGAGCCGCTGGAAAAGGAAGTCGCCATCGACCCTGAAATGCTCGGCAAGGTCTTCGAGAATCTCATCGAGGAAAACCGCCGCAAGGGACTCGCTGCGTTCTACACGCCGCGCGAGTTCGTCCACTACATGTGCCAGGAGAGTCTCATCAACTACCTGGACACCGGGCTGAACCGCCCCGCCAAACCTCGTGCCGGACAGTCCATCGTGGTTCCCCGGAAGGACGTGGAGGACTGGATTCGCCAGAGCGACCAGTTTGCCCACTACGCCGCCGCTATCGCTGCCGGGACGAAGGGGGACCACTATCCCAAGCCGTCTGAGTCCATCCGCAAGTTTGCTGCCGAAATCGACACCCTTCTGCGCGACATCACCGTCTGCGACCCGGCCATCGGCTCTGGCGCTTTTCCCGTGGGCATGATGACGGAGATCGTCCGCGCGCGTGTCGCTCTCACACCCTATTTCAAGGATGTCGCGGAACGCACGCCCTACTACTTCAAACGCCACACCATCCAATCCTGTCTCTATGGCGTGGACATTGATGCTGGCGCCGTCGAAATCGCCAAGCTGCGGCTGTGGCTCTCGCTGGTGGTAGATGAGGAGGACGTTCAACAGATCAAACCGCTGCCAAACCTCGACTACAAGGTGGTCGTCGGAAACTCCCTGATGGGCGTGGAGAAACACCTGTTCAACAGCGAGCAGTTCAAGCGGCTCGAAGCCCTGAAACCCAAGTTCTTCGACGAATCCAATCGAACCAAGAAAGCGGAATTCAAGCGGCAGATCGAAAAGCTCATCCACGAACTGACCAACGGGCGCGAGGCTTTCGATTTCGAGATCTACTTCTCCGAAGTTTTTCACGCGAACGGTGGCTTCGATGTCGTAATTGCGAACCCTCCCTACCTGTTCGCGCGCAACAGCGCAGCGAAGGGGCTGACGGCGGAAGCAAAGCGCTATTTCTACGAGAACTACGAACTCGCGGAGTATCAGGTGAACCTCTACCCGCTATTCATCGAGAAGGCAGACCGACTCCTGGCAAACCACGGCACCTTAACGTTCATCACGCCGAACAATTGGCTGACCATCAACACGAACAAGACCTTGCGCGGCTTTGTTCTCGGGCGGTCTAACATCCTGATCGTGAATTTCTACGCTCGTGTCTTTGAAAGCGCCGACGTTGATAGCGCCATCCTGATCTACGAGAAGGGCCAGCATCATCCCTACGTTCGGCTGCTCGAATACACGGATACCTTCCACGAACTAAAATCCGCCCCGGCTTCGTTTTTTACTTCGCAGCGTGAGAGCGTCATCAATGTCGAGATGTTCAAAGGCGATTCGACTTCTATCGACCTCATCAGCAAGATCGAGAGTAACTCATCCCCTCTCCAGCTACACGCCGACGTGAAGGTGGGTTTGGGTGCCTATGGCTTGGGCAAGGGTATTCCTGTCCAGACCAAGGACATGATTCAAGGGAGGATTTACCACTCGACGAAGAAAGAGGGGGCAGACTGGTATAATTATTTGGAGGGGAGTGATGTCTGTCGCTACCACCTTGGTTGGTCAGGCGAGTATCTAAAGCACGGCGACCATCTTCGCGAGCCTCGGAGGAACTGGGCTTTGTTCTCCTCTCGTCGGATTTTGGTTCGGCAGATTCCAAACAAGCTGCCCTACTGCATTCACGCTTGTTACACCGACAAGACACTGTTGAACGACCGCAACTCAATGAACGTCATCAACCTAAAAGCCGACCCACTGGCGATACTGGCGGTTCTCAACAGCAGGCTGATTTCGTTTTGGTTCGCGTTGAAGTTTGGCAAGTTGCAACGCAAGTTGTTCCCTCAGTTCAAGGCGAACGAACTCGCGGATTTTCCAATCCCCCAAAAGCTCTCGCTTTTTGAAAAGCGGCTCGCAGACCTCGCGCGTGAAGCGACCGAGCTACGCCGCGAAGACATCAGCGCTGACATCAGGCAATTGGATAAGAAAATTGGGTCTTCTCCAAAGTGAGTGGGTGGTTTTGAAGCATTGAGATCACGGAAA
>CAZNOE010000506.1:0-4839 GCA_964574525.1 uncultured Bifidobacteriaceae bacterium | reverse complement strand
GCGAAGTTGACGTCGAACTCCCGGTTCCAAGACAGCGACCAGAGTTTTCGAACGCGGACGTAGCGCACCGAGCCATCGAAGAATACCAGGTTGATGCCCTTGCTGTGGCGCATGAGCGCGTAATGCTCGAACTCCGCGTCGGTATCAGTCCATTGCCCGTGGAAGCCAGGTGGTCTCATAGTATGGTGCGGAAAGCCTCCGCGCCACCCACAGTCCGCCATGATCGGAGTCTCGGTGGGTTGCTTCGCCCCCTCAATCTTGCGCCAGTTGCGTGTGGTGGGGTAACCAAAGAGCTCCTCAACGGACGCTGGCGGATTGTAAACGTAGGAATTCTCCCCGTAACTGGCGATGATGTCCTTCCCCGTGACCGGGTCCTCGAGGGGGAACACCGACGCCGTGCGTGGGCCGCCATGGGCTTCCACATTGGGATCGTTCGGGTCGGTTAGCGTCTCTCGCCCGGTGCCTGCCTTCCACCGCATCGTTGCGCTGGGGCAGAGCAGGAGGTAGGGCTTCTTGCCGTAGTAATTCTTCAGGTCATTCGCCCAACTACCGCGAATCCAAGGGACGCTCGTGCCGGTGGGAAAGGAGTCGTTGTGATCCTCGCAATACAGGTACCACGAAATCCCCCACTGTTTGAGGTTGGAAACACACTGAATGGCCTGCGCCTTCTGCTTCGCCCGGCTCAAGGCGGGCAGCAGCATCGCCGCCAGGATGGCGATGATGGCGATGACCACCAGCAATTCGATGAGCGTAAAACCCTTTCGGGCCGCCGTGCGTGAATCAGGTTTCAGCTTGGTTCTCATTCGTATGTGCGTCATGACTTTTTGCATTTAAGGGCGCGCCCCACCGCCCACCTCAACCCAATCCCCGCCAGCAACCCGCTGGCGGAAATCAATCACTGCGTCACGGCGACTTGATGCGGTAGAACTGCTGTGCGTTCGTCGCGCTGGTGTGCGTGTAGGTCACCGGACTGGCGCCGAAGGTGCCGGTGGTCAGCACGGTCCAACTCGCCAGCGGCAGCGCCACATTGGTGCTGCTCAGCACCTGGTAGGTCTGACCGCTGGGGCCGCTGAAGGTCAGCGGGAAAGAACCGCCGCTCCACGGGCCATAGCCGCTCAATTGAGGTGGGGTCAGGGTCCCGCCGCTGACCGTCGTGACGTTGAGCACCAGATTGGTGGAGTCCACGATCGCGGGAGGATCAGCCGTCCAGCCTGCCGGCAGGTTGACCGTGGCCGGGGCAACGCCGCTGATGCCGCCGGGCGCGGTTAGGAGGACATAGGTGCCGGTCGAGGGCGCACCACTGGAGGTGAGGGTGAGGACGGAGTCGCCCGAGAAGGTGAGCGTCTTGCCCGCCGCCAACTCGAGTTTGTCATGGCTGGCCGGAACCGTGCTCAGATTGAACTGCAGTCGGCCATTCGCAGCAATGGTCGTGTCTCCGCCAATGACGCCGGTGCCGCCAAGCGTGGCGCTGGCTGCCACGCTGAGCGCCCCGTTCGCCGCGCTCTGGTCGCCGTTAACGAACAGCGTGCCGGCGGAAACCGTTGTCGGGCCAGTGTAGGTATTCGCCCCGCTGAGTGCGAGCTGGCCGATGTCGTTTTTGGTGAGGCCGCCACCCGTGCTGGACAGCACCCCGCTCAACTCGGCGTCCACGGCCGCCAGACCGTCTTGGACTGTGACGGTGCGGTTGGCGGCACCCAGATCCAACGGATTCTGCAACGTCACCTTGTGCGTGCTTGGGATGATGCACGGACTGACGGTTTGGAAGGTGGTGATCGCGGTGTTGCCGAAAATGAGTATTTTGCCATTGAAACCCGTGTTTGCGTCAGCCCAGACAATCGGAGCCGAGGCCCCGCCCAGGTTGACCAGCCGGTCCGCCCCGTAGGCCGACCAGCCACCGTTGCCGGTGAAGTTGACGCCGTTGGTCACCCCGGCCGCCGCCAGGGGGCGGGTGAAGTTGCCCGCGCCAAGACCCAGGGTGGCGCCGCCAGTGCCGGTGCCATTGAAGGTCAACGCACTCACACCGCCGCTGGTCCCGATGCCGCCGGGCAGGGCGTTGGCGCTGTTGAGCAGCAAGACACCGCCGACGTTGTTGCCGCTACTGCCGCCGGTGGTGATGGTGGTCACGCCGGTGTAGGTGTTGTTGTTGTTCAAGACCAGCCCGGTGGTGCCACCCTTGAGCAAGCCACCGGCACCGCTGATGACACCGTTGAGGGTCATCATGGACCGCTGTCTCCGGTCGTCAAAGTCGTGATACAAAACTGCGCCGCTGGCGATCGAGATGTTGCTGTTGTTGGTGCCGACGCCCAGATGGATATGGAGTCTGCCGCCGTTGATGGTGATATCCCCGGAGAAGGTGTCATTAACCCGCGCCCGCAGGATTCCGGGTCCGCTCTTGGACAGGCCATCGTTGCCCGTGATCGGTCCGGCGAGAGTAAGCTGCCGTCCGCTTTGGGTGACGTTGATGTCGGGCTTGCCACTGGTGCGGTCCAGCGTGAGCGGGCTGGTTCCGCTGAGTTGCAGGTCGTGCGAGGCGACGCCATCGGTGAAGGTGATATTACCAATCGTGCGGGGGGCATTCAGGGCGATCGTGTTGAACGGATTGATGTCGGCGGTGAAGAAAGCGGACCGGTCAGTCCCATTGGCCACGATGTTGTTGCTCCAGTTGACCGAATTGTTCCAAAAGTCGGTGGAATTGAGCACCCAGGTTCCGTCGGCAAAGAACTCCGAGCCAACGGTGATGATGGTGTCATCAAGGATGGGCGAGGCGGTGTTCAAGGGGTTGCCCGAGATGTCCCTCATATTGGCCCCCGCCGGGACGGCCAGCCGAAGCGTGCCCGGGGAGGTCGGCGTGACCTGAACGGTGAAGACCCCGCCCAAGGCGCGGTTGATCTTGCCCATGACGACGGGCGCCGTGCCCGCATTGGTGAAGCCGGCGGCAACCACCGTGCTCTCGTCCATGGTCTCGCTGAAGGTCACCGTGTAGATCACCATGGTTTTCGCCGGGATGGACGCACCACCCTTATTATCCACCATGTTCGCGCTCCCCAGCGTCGGTGCGGTCACGTCGCCGGGTGGAATGATTTCGCCTTGGAGGCGGACATCGTCGAAGCAGGCGAGCCCGGTGGCGGTCAGGTTGGTCGGATTATCCAAGGTGCACAGCCGGACTTGCAGCGGCACCCCCGCCAGACCGTCGTTCGCCGGGTTGGGGGTGTATTTCAACTTTGCCGTGAACCAGCCATCAATCGGCGGCGACGCCGTGTCCACGTATTCGGCGATGACCTGCCCGCCGTGGATCGAGGGGGCAAAGTCGCCAGAACCCTGCTGAGTGGTTCCTCCCACCGCGAGTTGTATGGCATAGCCAAGCCAGTTGACGGCGTAAGAAGAATCGCCAGCCGGACGCCCCACCCTGACCGTCATGATATAGGTCATGTTGGTATCAAAGGTGACGGGCAGCAACTGCCCGATGGCCTCAAAGTAATTCGTTGCCCCGGTCAGGAGATTGATCGTGTAATTCGCTCCGTCGGTGCCGGTGCTTCTGAGGGCCATGCAGTAATCGCCTTCCGTCGGGTCGCCGCCGAAACCTTCGCCGAAGGTGCCGGTAGGCTGGCGGAAACACCCGGGCTTGCCCGGGTTCCAAATCCGGAACGCCCCGCCGTTTCCCGTCCGCTGGAATTGACGCCAGGTTTCCGAGGCGGGGCGCGAAAATTGATCCAGCCCATCCGCCTGGGCTTCAACCGCCGCCCGGGCCTCCATGCCGGGGTTGCCCACCGGACCCTCGCGCGTCGCGTTGACCGTGTAGGTGCGGACCGTGGCATCGGTGCCCGTCACCACGACGTTGATGACGTTGACCCCCACGCTGAGATTGATGGGGTCGGAGGGATTGCCGGAGAGGACGGGATTGCCGTTCACTGTGATCGTCGCGCCGGCGTCCGCCGCCGTGGGTGTCACGGTGATGGGCAAGGTATCGTTCATGATCGTGGACCCGTAGGCCACTTTGAGGTTGTAGCTGCGCGTGGTGCTCACAAAGCCGGGCGCCAGCGCGCCGGTGCTTGGCACCAGGCTGATCAGATCGGCTTTCCCGGTGCGCGCCACGGTGATCGTGTAGGTGTTGGTCTGGGTCAGGTCTTGCGAAACCACCACATTGGTGATGACGTTGTCGCCCAGGTTGAGGTTGATGGGCCCGGCGGCATCGCCGTAGGGGACGGGAATGCCGTTCACCGTGACCGTCGCATCGGGCTCCGCCGGTAGGAGATACACGAGTATGCTGGTGGTCGCGTTGGCCACGCTGGCCGCGTAGCCGAAGGTGCCGCTGGCAAAGTTGGGAGTCAGCACGCCGTCGGAGAGCTCCAAATAAACCAGCCTGGCGTCGCTTTGCGCCAGGGCCGCCCCCGGCCACGCCAGCAGTGCCAGCGCGGCGAACGCGCCACGCATCCGCTTGCCGATCCTCGATAATGCGGGCCAGCGGCCGGTCTTCGGGTTCAACGTGGGGTTGTCTTCCATACGGCTCGGGGTCTGGGTGTTTCGGTTTGGGGTTTTCATGTTCGTGGTCTTTTCAGTTTCGTGGATTGACTTGCGGTTGCTCAGTGTTTTGCCGTACCCGGGGTGCAACGCGCCTGCGCACATCGAACGACGACGAGACTGGTAGGCTTCATGGTTTCAATTTATCACCCTGCCGTCACGGCTGTCTTGGCGGATAATGCTCGCCAGCGGTGAAAAGGCGCACAATTCAGCGACCAGGTGCGGCCTACTCCGGTTGCACCATCTGATATTCGCTCTCGTAAAACCTTAAATGCCGGATCCGCCAGTCGTCCGGCTCGCGAAACACCGGGTTGGGTGATC
>CAZNOE010000505.1:0-4852 GCA_964574525.1 uncultured Bifidobacteriaceae bacterium | reverse complement strand
GATTATTCCAACACGGTCATGTCCTTGAACCCGGTCGCCTATTGGCGACTGAGTGGACCCGCGGTGCCGTCGGTCAACTATGGCCTCGGCACAGCGACGAACATCGGCACCGCGGGTGCGGCGGGCAACGCCACTTATTACCACAGCCCGACCTTGCAAGTGGCCGGAGCTGTGGCCGGCGACCCAGCCGCCAACCTCAACGGCAACAGTCAGTATGCCGAGGTTCCCTCTTCCCCCGCGCTGAACCCAACCACCCTCACGGTCGAATTCTGGGCCAAGCTTGACATCGCCGTCACCGCAGCGAAGTCGGGCGTTGTGTCGCGCTTCATCGGTGGGGGCAGACAGACGGGTTACTTGTTCTTCACCCACAACGGCAACACTAAGTGGCAGTTCCGCGTTTACAACGGCACGGGCGCAACGACCATCACGGATACCCTCGGGCCGGACATCGATCCCGGTGTCTGGTATCACGTGACCGGCGTTTACGACGGCGCGCAATCGCACATTTACGTCAACGGCGTTGAGGCCACTCCCCCCGTCACCGCGATCTATGCCGTCAACACCAACACGCCGCTGCGCATCGGGGCCGGCACCACCGAAGGGCCTGCCACCCTCTTTTTCCCCGGAACGATCGACGAGGTGGCGGTCTTCCCCACGGCCTTGAGTGCCAGCGTGATCGCGGCGCATTACGCCGCCGCCACCACGAATGCCGCCGGGTACGCCGCGCAAATCCTCGCAAGCAGTCCGTCTGGCTATTGGCGACTCAACGAGCCGCTCCTGCCGCCGGAGCCGGTGCCGCCGCCGAATACGACCACCAACCTCGGCAGTTGGGGCGCCAATGCCAATGGCATCTGGTATGGCGGCGAAATGAACCTGGGCGCGCCGGGCGTGCCGTACCGCGGCTTTGGGACCAACAACACCGCCGGCCTGTTCAATGGCGCCGGCAGCAGCTTCATCGAGATCCCGCTCCAGAACGTGCCCCCCGTTTCAGGCCTGACGATCACCTGCTGGGCCAAGCGCAACGGCGTCTCGGACGTTTGGAACATGATCTATTCACACCCCGCCGACCTAGGGCTGCCCACCGCCGGAAGTTCGGTGCCGGTGACGGGCATCGGCTTTGCCGATGGCGGCAGTCCCGCGGGTTCGCACAACGACCAGCGAGGATACTATAACGGCTCCATCGCCAACACCGGCAACTTTGGCTGGACACCGAGTCCGGTCATGTACATGCCCGACCAGCAGTGGACGTTTCTGGCACTGGTGGTTGACTCCGCGACCAACCTGGTAATTTACGAGAACAGCGACTCCCGCACTCGGAACTTTGTTTACGGCACTCATGATTTCAGTACCTGTGCGTCCTTTATCGGGAAGAAGCAGAAGTACTTCGGGTTTGGTGGCGGCGAGATCAACGGCTTTCGGGGGACCATTGATGAGGTGGCGATCTACGACAAGGCGCTCACGCCGGCTCAGATTCGCCAACTCCTCGACGCGGCGGAAGTACCGCCCATCATCCTGACCCAGCCTCAAGCTCCGACGCCGCCGGTGTACGAGGGCATGACGCTGTCGCTCTCCGTGGTGGCCGATGTGGCCTCGTCAACGACCCCGCTGGGCTACCAATGGACCAAGAACGGCAGCCCGATCTCGGGACAAACGGCGACGAACTATACGGTGAGCAGCCTAGTAACGAATGACAGCGGCAGCTATGCCGTCGTCATCACCAATAACTACGGGGCGGTCACCAGTTCGATTGTCGCGCTCAACGTGCTGGCAGGGCCGCCAATCTTCGTGCAGCAGCCCCAGTCGGTCCAACGGTTCGCCGGCGGAACGGCGACATTCACCGTCACGGCCTCCGGCAGCCGGCCGCTGTCCTATCAGTGGAGTTTCAACGGCACCCCAATCGGCGGTGCGACCTCCTCCGCCTACACCGTCAGCCAGGTTGGGACGGGGGATGTGGGCAGCTACAGCGTGAGGGTCTCCAACCCTTACAGCAGCACCAACAGCGCCAATGCGGCTCTGACGGTGCTCCCGGTCAGTGGCTACGCGGCCGAAGTGATGGCGTCCGGCCCGGTGGGCTACTGGCGGTTCAACGAAGCGAGCGGCACAACGGCGTTCGACTACGGTGGCGGTTTCTATGGCACCAATGTGAACGTGACCTTCGGGAAACCGGGACCACGACCCGCGAGCGCCCCGACGGCCTATGTCGGCCTCGAATCCACCAACACAACCTATACATTCACGAATACCGGCGCCCGGGAAGTTCGGCTGCCGGCGAGCTTTGCGATCAACCGCGGTGCGTTCTCGATCGTGTCATGGATTCGGGCCGACACTGCCACGTCCTACCTGTGCATCATGGCCCAGGGCGGTACCACGTGGCGTTTCCATCTGAACCAGGACGCCAGCACGCTTGAATTTGTGACTGCCGGCATCACCCACAACTCACTCCCGGGATCGGTCAACGTCGTGGATGGCGCTTGGCATCAGGCCGTCGCGGTCTATGACGGCGTCAACAAGTACATCTACGTGGACGGCGTGCCCGACGCTGGCCCGTTGAGCGCATCGGGGCTCCAGACCGTCGATGCATCGCTGGTGACGATCGGTTCCCAGGGCAGCTTCTACTGGAATGGTGACCTCGATGAAGTGGCGGTGTACGACCGCGGGCTGTCCGCGGCGGAGGTTGCGAATCTGTACCGGCAGGCCACGAGCGCCCCGGGAGGCCCACAAATCGCGGTTCAACCGGTGTCGCAGACTGTGTTTGCAGGCGAGCCAGCCTCTTTCTTTGTAGCGGTCGAGGGCGGCGCGCCTTACAGCTACCAATGGAAACATGCGGGCACGAACCTGCCGGGGGCCACAAAGAGGACCCTGAGCTTGCCGAGCACCTACTACACCGACGCGGGCACTTACTCGGTGGGCGTCACGAATAGTGTGGCCGGGACGAATAGCCAGGTGGTCAACCTGGCGGTGTTGCCGCAGCCGCTGTTCGCCAACCTGACCAACGACCTGGTGCTGCACCTCAAGTTTGACGGGAACCATCTGGACTCTTCCGGTCGCACCAATCACGGCGTGGCGATGGGTGCGCCGACGTTCGTGGCCGGCAAGATCGGCAGCAACGGGGTCCATGTGGACTCCGAAGCCGATCAGACCGACCCCAACAATCCAGTATGCACCAACGCCAACTACGTGACGCTGGGCACGCCCGCGGATCTGCAGTTTGGGACGGACACCAACTTCACAGTTGCTTACTGGGTGAAGATGCCGGCCGGCGAGAAGTACACCGAATTCCCCGTGCTGTGCAACTCTATCGGCGGAACCTTTAGTCCCGGCCTCTACTTCGGAACCACTTGGAACCAGGCCGACCGTGTCGGCGGCTTTACGTGGTGGCTCGGCGGTGTTGCGAAGGTTTTTGAAAGCCCCGCCAATACCATTAATGATGGGAATTGGCACCATCTGCTCTTCTCGTTTGACCGCTTGAACAACGGCGCCACCTACCTGGACGGCGTCCTTGTGGACTCACGGTTTATCAACACAGGTGGCGACGTTGATGTTCCAGGTCAAGCCATGAACATCGGCCAGGACAGCACAGGCACCTATCCCTGGTTCGGTATTGCCGGGCCCAAGGCGGAGTGCGTGATTGACGACATGGGCATCTGGCGCCGGGCGCTCTCCCCGACCGAGGCCCAGTCGGTTTACATTGTGGGGCAGACCTACGGCCGGAGCTTCGACACCTACGGACCGGTGCAGATCACCCTGAAGCGGACCAGCACGGGCCTTGAGCTTATCTGGCAGGCCGGTACGCTCGAGTCGGCAGATGACCTCCAGGGTGCTTGGACGCCGGTGGCGGGGGCCAGCGCGCCGTACCACACCGTCACGCCGGCCGCGGCCAGGAAGTTCTATCGCGTCAAACTGTAAGCGCCAGCAACCGGCGTGCGCAAGCCCACGCATTCCGAGCGACCGGCACCCAGTGCCGGTCGCTCCCGGTTTGCGCGCCGCCCGGTGGAATGATTGAAAGCCATGCCTAAGAAAGGTTGTGAGCCATGACAAAGAAAGCTCCTGGAGATCGGTTCGCGTTCACGCTGATTGAACTGTTGGTGGTGATCGCCATCCTCGCCATCCTCGCCGGCATGCTGTTGCCGGCCCTGACCAAGGCGAAAACCAAGGCCCGAGGCATCATGTGCATGAGCAACACCAAGCAGTTGATGCTGGGTTGGCTGCTCTATGCCGCCGATCAAGAAGACCGCTGCGTCAACAACCTGCCTTGGGGACAGGATCAAAACTGGGTGAACAACAACATGAGCTGGGGCCTGGACTCGGACAACACGAACCTCGCTTTCATGGCGACTTCACTGCTGGGCAAATACGCTGCGAACCACGGGATCTACAAGTGTCCCGCCGACATTTACCTCAACGTCGGGCAGAAGAAATTAGGCTGGACCGGCCGCGTCCGCAGCATGGCCATGAACGGCTGCGTCGGCGCGTCCAGTCTATACAGGGGCGATCCCTGGGCCAAAGGCCAGTCAGATTCCCCCGGTTACCGCCAGTTCGTCAAAACGGCTGACTTCAGGAATCCGGCCAACATCTACGTCACCTTGGACGAACACCCCGACAGCATTAACGACGGGTACTTCTGGACTTCCATACCGGATCCGATCATCCCGACCGCAGGGAATTGGGCCGACCTTCCCGCCTCCTATCACGATGGAGCCGCCGGCTTTTCCTTCGCTGACGGCCATTCCGAAATCCACAAGTGGCTCTATCCCAGCACCAAGCTGCGGGTGAGCACCACCGGCAGTTTCATCGGCGCACCTTACCCGCGGTCGGCCAGCGCCGATAATGAGTGGCTCCAGCGTCACTCCAG
>CAZNOE010000504.1:0-4860 GCA_964574525.1 uncultured Bifidobacteriaceae bacterium | reverse complement strand
AAGCCTTGGGCATGTGCGAGCAAAGGCGGTTGCTGGGAGCGCTGGCATCCTTGCCGGCGAGTTGCGGCTGGCGTCTCCGAGTCTGGAAATTGGGAACACGCCGGCAAGGATGCCGGCGCTCCCAGGCGGAACTCCAAACTTGCAACCTGCAACCTGCAACGGAACAATCCGCCCACATGAATCGCATCGTCGAACGCTTCGCCCGGCTGAAGCGCGAGGGCAAAAAGGCTTTCATCGTCTATATCGGCGCGGGGGATCCGAATCTCGAAGCCACGCGCCAACTGGGTCTGGCTTTCGACAAGGTGGGTGTGGACATCCTCGAACTGGGCGTGCCCTTCAGCGATCCGCTCGCCGACGGTCTGGTGAATCAACTGGCGGCGCAGCGCGGTTTGGAATCCGGCACGACACCGCCGAAAGTTTTGGAGACGGTCGCCGCGATCCGGCGCGATTCGCGGATTCCCGTTGTGCTCTACATCTATTTCAACCTGATTCATCGCGTAGGCATGGAGCGCTTCATTCAAGACGCGGCGAAGGCAGGCGTGGACGGTTTGCTCGTGCTCGACTTGCCACCCGAGGAAGCGGGCGACTACGAAGCGCTGATGCGCGACGCGGGGCTGTGTAACATCTACCTCGTGGCGCCAACGACGCCCGAGGCGCGCATTGGAAAAATCGTGAAGCGCGGCGCGGGCTTCATCTATTACGTCTCGCGTGAAGGCGTGACGGGCATGCAAAACAAAATCGCTGCGAACCTTGCCCAGCAAGTCGCCAGAATCCGCGCGCACACAGAATTGCCTGTCGCCGTGGGCTTCGGCATCTCAAATCCCGAACAGGCGAAACTGGTCGCGTCAGTGGCGGACGGTGTCGTTGTGGGCAGCGCGGTGGTGAACCAGATTGCGCAGCACGGCAAATCGCCGGAGTTGGTGGGCAAGGTTGGCGAGTTCGTGAACTCGTTGGCGGACGCGGTGAAATAAAATGGTCACGAACATCATCCAGTTTCTGCACACGACAGCGAGTTATCAAACCGCCGTGTTTCAACTCATGGTTGGTGAGGCGAACCTTGCTGCAAAGCAACTCGACCTAAGTGATTCCCGGCCGCTTGTTATCAACCAAAACACAAACGAATGGAATGTCTCTCCGCCGCCGATGGGCATTGGCGGCTCAGTTTTGACTTCAAATTACATCTTTGAGTTTCAAAAAGGACAGTTGGCTTGGGTTAAAAAAACCGACTGGTTCCAAAAAGTTACTCCGCCCATCACAAACTTGGTTGAACTTGCAAGCCGCCGGTCATTGCTGGATTCCAACAGCGCGTATCAACTGGCGACGCAATGGTTGTCCCGATTGTCAGTGGACGTGAACGGCTTGGAGCGACGTTTTCCACCCAACGTGTTTCAAGTGCCCGCCAGACGGATCGCCTCAGACGGAAGCAATCTGCCGGGAGTGAGCAACAACATCGCCACACCGTTGTTCAAAATCAGTTGGGGCGACAGAAAGCCACCGATGGATATGATGAATCCTGTGCGGGTGGAGATTCTTGGAACGACAAAGGAACTGCTCGACCTGTCCATCCGTGACGCCTCACTATTCAAACGGCCACCGATCGCTGTTACCAACATCGCTGAATTGCTCGGTCCGCTTCCGCCGGCGCGACATTTTGTCGAAGAATTATTCGGCGGGAGTAACGCCTACGCAGCCGTGAAGTCGCCAGATCATGTCGAAGCATGGTTGCTCAATACTTTTTCAGAACAACGAGAACAGGGGAAGAAGCCGGAACGAGCGGGGCCGATGACATTAAAACCAAGCGTTGCAAAAACATTTTCAGGCGTATTACTCGACTTTGATACTTATCAATGGGGCGTTATGAAAGCGTGCGCTCCTCAATATGGGCTTCGTTTGCGTTTCGTGCGCGCTGCCGATTCCGTGGAAATCCTCTTTTGCTACGAGTGCGACATCCTTCAAGTCACACACAATGGAAGAACCAAGGAGGAGAATTTTGATTTTGCCCACAACAAACTGGTCAAGGCGGTTCAGAACGCATTTCCCAAAGACGAGATTGTTCGTAAGTTGGAATTGAACGACGAAAAGCAGAGCCGCAAGCAGTTTGAAGGAATGTTGAAGTCGTATGAAAACCAAAACCGATAACAAAGACCGTTTCGTCATCATCATGGCCGGCGGGCGCGGCGAGCGTTTCTGGCCAATGAGCCGCGAGAAAACGCCCAAGCAGCTCATCCGGTTGCTCGGCGACCGCTCGTTTCTGCAACAGGCGGTGGACCGCGTTCTGCCGCTCGTACCGCTCAAAAACATTCTGGTCATCACCACGGAGGCGCAGTCGCCGGAAGTCCGCAAGCAACTGCCCAAGCTACCCAAGGAAAACGTCGTGGCCGAGCCTATCGGCCGAGACACTTGCGCGGCGGTGACGCTGGGTGCGGCGCTCGTCGGAGCGCGATCCACGACTGGTGTCATGGCGGTTTTGCCGGCGGACCACGTGATCCCCGAGGAGAAAAAGTTCCAGCAGGTTCTGTCGGACGCCTTCGATCTGGCGAGCCGTGGCCAGGCGATTGTGACCATTGGCATCAAACCGACCGAGCCGGCGACGGGTTATGGCTACATTCGCGTGGGCGAAGCGTTACCGCCGCCGACGGGCGCAAAAGCTTACAAGACCGTGTTCCATCGTGCCGAGCAGTTTGTCGAGAAACCAAATTACGACACGGCGCTGGGGTACTTGCAGAGCGGCCAGCATCGCTGGAACGCGGGCATGTTCATCTGGAGTTTCGTCACGGTGACGGAAGGTCTGCAAAAACATCAGCCGGAGATGTACGAAGCCTGCCAGCGCTGGTTCAAAGTGGCAAACAATCCGGCCAGGCTCACGAAGGTGCTGGCAAAGGAGTATCCAGAAATCAAGAAAATCTCCATTGACTACGCGCTCATGGAAAAGGCGCACAATGTGGTCGTGGCTGATGGCGCGTTCGAGTGGGATGACTTCGGCTCGTGGACGGCGCTGGCCCGGCACTTGAAGCCCGACCCCGAAGGCAATTGCGCCGTGGCGGATTTCATTCACGTGGACGGCGCACGCAACATCATCTTCGACGCGCGCACCAAGGACCGGCGCACGCCGATTGCCGTGGTCGGTTTGCGGGATTCAATTCTCGTGCAAACGGACGATGCGGTGCTGCTCGCGCACAAGAGTCAGGCGCAGAAGGTGAAGGAACTGGTGAAGAAGCTGGCGGACTCCAAGGAATACAAGAAACTGGTTTAGTGTGATGGCGGCGGCGCTGATCCTGCCGCTTGTGAATTCCCAGTACTTTGCGAGAGTAGCCAATGGCCGCAGCCCGAAACCTCTTGCAACGCGCGCGAAAAGCGCTCCACTGGGACGATGTTCCGCCCGTCGTCCGCCGTGTGACGGTGGGCATCATCGGCGCAACCGTTCTGGTCTTCGGCATCGCATTACTTGTGTTGCCCGGTCCGGCGTTCGTGGTGATTCCGCTGGGTCTGGGGATTCTTGCCACCGAATTTGTGTGGGCGCGGCGCTGGGTGCAGAAAATACGCGACCTCATCCATCGAATGAAGAATCACAAGAACTCAGGCCAAAAGGAATGAACAGATACGGCGCGGCAACTTTACGTGGCCCGGCCACTACACCGCCAGTTTTTCTTCAGCGCTGGCCAGAACAAAGTAGAACTCGCTGCCTTGTCCGGGCCGGCTACGGACGCCGATGCGACCGCCATGCGCCACGACGATTTCGCGCGCAATGGAGAGTCCCAAACCGGCGCCCACCCGGGTCTGCGCGGGCACCCGGAAAAAGCGTTCGAAGATTCGGGCCTGATATTCCTCGGGAACACCAGGCCCCCGGTCAATGACGCTGAACTGAATGCCATCATCATCCGTGCAGGCCGCGCGCACCTGAATATCGCTGGCGCGTGGTGAATGACTCAAGGCGTTGGAGATGAAGTTGTGGAAGACGTGGCCAATCCGCTGCCGATCAACCAGGACGGCCGGCAAATCCGGCTGCACCGAACTGGAGAGCGTCAAGCCCTGGTCCACCACTCTCTGTCGCGCCTCATCCAAAACGGTCTGCACCAGTTCGGCGGGCGCAACCCGCTCCTTGTTCAGGGCGGATTGGCCGGCTTCCAGCCGCGTGAGGTCCAGCAGGTCATTCAGAATGCGGAGCAGCCGTTCGGCCTCCTTGCGGGCCGTCTGCAGCAAGTCATTCTGCCCGGTGTTGAGCGGACCGACGGTCTTTTCGAGCAGGAGATGCAGCGCCATGCGCACGCTGGTGAGCGGGGTCTTGATTTCGTGGCTGACTGTGGCCACGAGGTTGGTCTTGGCATCGTCCAACAGCCGGAAACGCGTGACATCCTGCAACACCACGGCCACGCCGACCGGAACATTTTCCTTGCCGCGCATGGTGAGGATGCGGGGCAAAAACGACTGCTCCGTGCCATCTACCCGGAGCGACATGACATCTTTGAAAGTGTGCGGGAGAGAATCCTTGCTGGTGCGCAGCACCTCACGCGCGGTGTCCGACAAGCGGTCGGGCAACGTGTCGTGCAATCCCAGGCGCGCGCTCAAGTTTTGTGCCGCCGGATTTTTCAACTCGATGTGTCCTTCCCGGTCCAGGATGAAGATCGGGTCCGGGAACGAAGCCAGCGCCGATTCCATGGTGCGGTGCAGCCGCATGATTTTCTCGCTTGTGCTTTGGCGATAGACCTTGAGTTGGGCCGCCATCTTGTTGAAGGCATGGGCCAGTTCGCCAAGCTCGTCGTGGGAGAGCACGGGAACGATCTGGTCGAGATTGCCTTCGCCAACTTCGCGCGTGGCACGGGTCAGCAATTGGATCGGGCGCAGGATGGATGTGCTCAGTTG
>CAZNOE010000503.1:2902-4876 GCA_964574525.1 uncultured Bifidobacteriaceae bacterium | reverse complement strand
TAACACCCTGCTTTAGCGGGGTGCTGGAGGATGGCGCGACGACCTAACCGCTTCAGCGGTTTTCAACCCCGACGGGAAACCGCTAAAGCGGTTGGAGAAGACTCGGCTTCGCTTAACCCCCCGCTGAAGCAGGGTGTTAATGATACCCGAATCGCAACCGTACAAAAACGGGGATGCACCCCTTTGCCAAATGCTTCGCACAAAGAATTTGACGGCAACAAGCGCTCCTCCTACCGTTCGGTAAGTTTTATGCCCAAAGCCAGTCCCAACGGACAAACTCGACAGCAGATTTTGCGCGCCGCGCTGAAGCGGTTTGCGAACGGCGGCTACGCGGCCACGTCAGTTCAGCAGATCGTCGGTGACGTGAAGGTTTCCAAGCCGACGTTGTATTATTATTTCCCGGACAAGGCCGGGCTGTTTCAGGCGCTCGTGAGCGAAGCGCATGACGAGCGATATCGGCTCATGCGCGAGGCGGCGGAGCGGGCCGCCGGCTTGCGCGAAAAACTGGTGGAGATTCTCAGCGCGCTGTTCGAATACTTTCGCGAGAACCGCGAGTTGATGCGGATTTCATTTGCCACGGCTTTCGCATCACCCGGGGAAGTGCCAGCAGGACTGCGCTACCTCGAAAAGTGCCGGCGAAATTTCGAGTTCGTCCACTCGTTGATGAAACGAGCACGGGCAGAGGGCGAACTGGACGGCCGGTTTGACAGCCGCGAACTGGCGTTTGGTTTTTACGGCCAGAGCAATTTATACTTGATGGCCCACTTGACGATGCCGGACTGCCGGTTGAACCGTAAGACCGCCGAGCGAATTGTGAATTTGTTCCTTGCCGGCGCGGCCACGAAGAAGAACAGGAACTGAAATGTTGAATGCTCCGAAAACAACTGGAACATGGATCGTCGCCGGTCTCGCCGCGCTGCAACTTTTGACCGGGTGCAAGAAACAGCAAGGCGGTCCCTCGGGCGGCATGCCTCCGGTTCAGGTCGTCGCCGTCGAGGCCAAACGCCAGGCGGTGACGGAATCGCTTTCACTGGTCGGCAGCATTGCCGCGAATGAAATGGTCGAGATCAAGTCCGAGACGGAAGGGATCATTCAGGAAATCCTATTCGATGAAGGCCAGCCCGTGGAAAAGGGCCAGTTGCTGGTCCGGCTGGACGACACCAAACTCGCCGCCGCGGTCGCCGAAGCGGAGAGCAGCTTCAAGCTGAGCGGGGCCAACTTCGAGAGGGCCAAAGAGCTGTTCAAAGGCACGCTGATTTCCCAACAGGAATATGACCAGGCCTCCGCCACGTTTGACGTAAACCAGGCGACGTTGGAATTGAAGAAGCGGCTGCTCAAAGACACACGCATCAACGCTTCCTTTTCCGGCATCACCGGCGCACGCCACGTCAGCCCCGGCCAGGTCATCACCAAGGAGACGGTGTTGACGGCGCTGGTGGACCTGGACCCGGTGAAGGTCGAGGTCAACGTGCCGGAGCGCTACCTTCAACAGATCAAGGTCGGACAGCCGCTCGCATTTACCGTAGCCGCGTTCCCGGGCGAAAAATTTCGCGGCGAAGTCTATTTCATTTCGCCGCAGATCAACGAAAACCTCCGCACCGCGCTGGTGAAGGCGCGGATTCCGAATCCGGACGCCAAACTGCGCGGTGGCATGTTTGCCAGCATGGACCTCACATTACAGGTCCGCGATGCTGCCATCGTCATTCCCGAGCCCGCGATCATGAGTAATGGCGACAATTTTTCCGTGTTCGTTGTGGACAAGGAGAGCAAGGCACAAGTTCGCCCGATCAAGGTTGGCATTCGTCTGGCGGGCAAGGCGGAGGTTCTGAAGGGCTTGGAAGCGGGCGAGATGGTGGTTGTCGAGGGCATTCAGAAACTGCGGCCCGGCGGGGCGGTGAAGCTGTCGCCGGCGGAGGCAGCGGCGCCGTATGTGACGGAGGCGGGCAGGTGAGAAAGTGAGAAAGTGAGAAAGTG
>CAZNOE010000503.1:0-2802 GCA_964574525.1 uncultured Bifidobacteriaceae bacterium | reverse complement strand
GTGGGAAGGTGAGAAAACGGGCAGAACAATCAACTAAAACAATCGAACTATGAAAGCGATCAAATATCACTGGCAATTGGATGTCTATAAGCTGTCCGTTGAGGCGGCGATGCGGATATTTCAGCTTTCCAAGTCCTTCCCCAAAGAGGAGACGTATTCTCTTACGGATCAAATTCGCCGGTCTTCCCGTTCGGTTTCCGGCCAAATCGCCGAGGGTTGGCGCAAGCGCAAATACGAAGCTTCATTCGTCAATAAACTGAATGATGCAGAAGGGGAGGGTGCGGAAACCCAGTCGTGGTTGGAATACGCGGTCAAGTGCGGCTACCTGGAACGCGCCACTGGCCGCGAACTCCATCGCGCCTACGACCGCATTCTCGGCAAGCTCGTGAACATGGGCAATAACCCTGGTCCCTGGCTTCTGCAAAAGACCCGGACAATCAACTGATTGTAATCGCGACTCATCTCGCCTACAAACCGTGAACCTAAATCCCACTTTCCCACCCTCTCACTTTCCCACTTTCTCACCCGCTCACCCGCAATGTTCCTGAGCCGCGTCAGCATCCAGCGCCCCGTGCTCGCCACGATGATGAATCTGGTGCTCATTTTGTTTGGCATCATCGGCCTGTCGCGTCTGCCGGTGCGCGAATTGCCGGACATTGATCCGCCCATCGTCAGCGTTACGACGGTCTATCCCGGTGCGAACGCGCAGGTCGTCGAAACCGAAGTCACCGAGCGCCTCGAAGAGCAGATCAATAACATTGAAGGCATCAAGACGCTCAGCAGCCAGAGCCGCGAAGGCGTCAGCGGCATCACCATCGAATTCGATCTTTCACGCGACATAGACATCGCCGCGCAGGACGTGCGCGACCGTGTGTCGCGCGTGCGCGGCACACTGCCCGAAGACATTCTTGAACCGATCATCGCCAAGCAGGATTCCGATGCCCAGCCCATCATCTGGAGCGCGCTCAACAGCGACCGATACTCGACATTGGAACTCACCACGCTCGCCGAACGCCAAATCAAGCCGCGGCTGCAAGGCGTGCCGGGTGTTTCGTCCGTAATGATCGGTGGCGAGAAACGCTTCGCGATGCGCCTATGGCTGGATTCGGAGAAAATGGCGGCCCGGCAAGTCACCGTCTTGGACGTGGAACGCGCCTTGAAGGAGCAGAACATCGAGTTGCCCAGCGGTCGCGTAGAAAACCTCGATCGCGAAATGACCATCCAGACGCGCGGTGAACTGAAAACCGCTGAGGAATTCAACGACCTCGTCATCCGCACGGAAGGCACGACGCTCGTCCGGTTGCGTGACATCGGGCGCGCCGAGGTAGGCGCGGAGGATTATCGCACGATTGCCCGCGCGGGCGGCAAGCCGTGCGTGTTCCTTGGCGTCGTCAAGCAGGCCAAGGCCAACACCGTTTCCGTCGCGCAGGGCATTCGCGCCGAAGTCAAAGCCATCAAACCCACGTTGCCCGGCGATTGTGATCTGTGGGTTGCCTACGATTCGAGCGTGTATGTGGAGAAAGCCATCAGTGAAGTCTGGGACACGCTCGCCATCGCGTTCGGATTGGTGGTGTTGATCATCTTCGTTTTCCTGCGGAATGTCCGGTCCACGATCATTCCCGCGGTGGCCATTCCGGTTTCCATCGTTGGCTCATTCGCGATTCTTTATCTGCTCGGTTATTCCGTGAATATCCTCACGATGCTGGCGCTCGTGCTCAGCATCGGCATCGTGGTGGACGACGCCATCGTCGTGCTTGAAGCGATTTACCGTCACGTCGAGGCGGGCGTCCCGCCGATGAAAGCTGCGTTCAAGGCGATGGAGGAAATCAGTTTCGCCGTCATCGCCATCACCATATCGCTGGTGGCGGTGTTTGCGCCATTGGCGTTTCAAAAGAGCACGACCGGGCGGTTGTTCATCGAGTTTGCGATGGCCGTTTCGGGAGCGGTGGTTATCTCGGCGTTTGTGGCACTGACCCTGACGCCGGCCATGGCGGCGCGCATCCTCAAACCGGTCGAAGGCGTCAAGCACGGCTCGCTGTTCAATTGGTTCGAGCGCGGGTTTCATTGGCTCTCGAACACGTATGGCCGCGGCCTTCGCTGGGCGTTGCATCATCGCATCTTCATGCTGATAGTCACGCTGGGCACAATGGTCGTCATGTTTTTCGCCTACAAAGGCCTGGAGCAGGACTTCCTGCCGCTGGAAGACAAAAGCCGGATGTTCTGCATGGTGTTCACGCCGAATGGCTCGACCGCTGAATTCACCGACCGGCAATTGCAGAAGGCGGAGAAAATCGTCGCCGCCGTGCCGGAGGTCGCCACGTTCGGTGCGATGGTCGCGCCGGCGTTTGCCGGTCCCGGCCAAGCGAATCTCGGCGTGATCTTCGTGCGCTTCAAAGACAAGAGCCAGCGGAAGCGCTCGGTGCAGGAAATCGTCCACGGCCCCGGCGGCGTGGCGCAGCGGTTTTTCATGGAGGTCGAGGGTGGCTTTGCCGTGCCCAACCTGCCCAAGGCCATCGAGGTCAATTTTCGCGATTCACCGTTCGAGGTGATTTTGCAGAACCAGGACCTCGACGCACTCAACAAGACATCACAGGACATCGCGAACAAGATTCGCGGCATGAACAACCTGCGGAACGTCCGCGTGGGTTTCGAGGTGGACAAGCCGGAACTCCGCGTGAACATCGAGCGCAGCCGCGCGGCGGCACTCGGCGTGAGCATCCAGGACATCTCGCGCACGATGCAGATTCTTTTTGGCGGACTCGACCTGAGCCGCATCAAAGTTGGCGGCAAGGAATACTACGT
>CAZNOE010000502.1:0-4878 GCA_964574525.1 uncultured Bifidobacteriaceae bacterium | reverse complement strand
CGAGGACGTCGGGGTCTTGGGTCCAGTTCGGGCCGGGCCCTTCGATTTGACATCGGGTGAATGTGGTATCGGTGTTGACGTTCTCAAACAAGTCGCCTATCAGTATTCCAGCGCCCGATGTAGGCCGGGTCGGCTTGCTCGCAAGAGCGGCTGGCGTCGGAGACTCACCGTCGGGCGTGTTTCTTTTGAACAGTTGATGGTCGTAAAGCTTCTGGCCATCCAAGTGTTCTTTCACCGTGATTTTCACCTGATACAGATCGCCAGCGATGCGAGCAGCGGCGACAAAGAGATGAACGGCCTTGAAATGCTCATTAGGAGGCAGATGATGCAAAGCCCCGATTTTGACTGCGGTGCGAATAAACTCCGGCAAGGCGACGACCGCTTTGATATTCACTGGACCTTGATGGGTGAAGGCGTGCTCCAGACTTGCTGCTCGTACGACGATGTTCCATCCCGTGTCTGCGTTTGGAAACGAATGGTTAAGAAATGAGTGCTTATCAGCAAACTCCCAGGCTGCGTCGCGCAACTGCTTGATGTTTGCACCCTCGAGTTCGTGGCCGGAGAGTTCGATGATCGGAATCCTCTTTGAAGCTTTGGCGCGCGCTTCGGGATTGTACCACACCGGAATCCGATGCCCCCACCAAAGCTGGCGGCTGATGCACCAGTCCTGAATGTTCGTCAACCAGTGGTCATAAACCTTTGCCCAGCGCTCGGGATGAAAACGCATTCTTTTGGGGAGCGCACGCGTCTCGCGTGCCGCGTCGGGCGTCACGCCCGACGCTCGTTCTTCTAACTTGAATTGGTTTGACGATGATTCCGGCGCGACGCCGGAATCGGCACGCGCGACGTGTGCGCTCTCCGGATCCTCCTGCTCCACGCACGCCTTGGATTGCTCCACGGCCGGATACTTCAAAAACCATTGTTCGCTCAATCGCGGCTCAATCGGCACACGCGCGCGCTGGCTGAAACCGATTTTGTTTTCGTAAGGCTCTTCCTTCTCCAGCGCGCCGAGTTCCTTGAGCTTTTCCACCGCGACTTTGCGCGCCTCGAAACGATCAATGCCAGCGAGGTCCTTACCGGCAAGATCGTTCATCGAACCGTTCGGGTTCATGATGTCCACGGCGGCGAGCTTGTGGCGCTGGCCGATGGCAAAATCATTCTTGTCGTGCGCGGGCGTCACCTTCAGCACGCCCGTGCCGAACTCGAAGTCCACATATTCATCGCCAATGATCGGGATGAGCTTTTGCTCGCGCGGCAATTCCGTCGGCAACGGACGGATGGCGTGCTTGCCAATGAGGTGCGCGTAACGCGGGTCTTTCGGATTCACCGCGATGGCCGTGTCGCCGGGAATTGTCTCCGGCCGCGTCGTGGCGATGGTCAGGAACGTGCCCGTGGATTTGATGTCGCCTTTATTGTAGCGGGGGTCTGTGACCGCCGAATTCGGCGCTGACACAACGCCGCTACAGTCCACCACTTCAACTTTGAAGTAGTAGAGAAATCCCTTTTGGGATTCCATCTCCACTTCCTCGTCCGAGAGCGCGGTCTGCGTGGCGGGACACCAGTTCACCATGCGTTTGCCGCGATAAATAAGGCCTTTCTTGTAAAGGTCCACGAACACGCGCTGCACATTGCGGACATACTCCGGATCCATCGTGAAACGTTCGCGCGTCCAATCGCACGAGCAGCCGAGCTTTTTGAGTTGTTCAATGATGATGCCGCCGTGCTTTTCTTTCCAAGTCCACACGCGCTTGATGAACTCCTCGCGTCCAATGTCGCGCTTGGACTTTTTCTCTTCCTTCCAGATCTGTTTGGACACCATGCCCTCGGTGGCGATTCCGGCGTGATCTGTGCCAGGCAGCCAGAGGACTTCCTTGGCGTCCATGCGCGCCTTGCGGGCGAGGATGTCCTGGATGGTGTTGTTGAGGACGTGTCCCATGTGCAACATGCCGGTCACATTGGGCGGCGGGATGACGATGGAATACGCCGGGCGCTTTTCGGACACGCGCGCGGGGTCGGCGGTGAAGCAACCGTGCTCGAGCCAGAAGGCATACCATTTGTCTTCGACAGACTGCGGTTCGTAGGCTTTGGTAATTTCAGACATGGAAAAAACTTTTAGGAAAGAATTTCAAATGCACCGAACTGCTGGAAATGGTCGTCAAATGCCGCAACGCGTTTGACGGCCAATCGATTCATGACCACAAAGCTAATCGCATCGCAAAACGGATAGGTTTTGTCCTGATGCTGACGCAACAAGACAATGGCCGATTGATGGTCGGCGGTGGAGATTTCCGCCAGGTGCATCAACTTGTTTTCCCAGAAATCGCAGATGATCCTTTCACGAATGGCACCAGAACGGCTGAAGGTCGCGTGAACTTCGGCAAAAACAAAAGGAGTGCTGATGAATTCCGCCCGCTGACGGAAAAGCGTCGAGACTATCTCGCGCGCGCGAACGTGGTGGGTCTGCTTGTCGTTGCGAAAAGCGATCCAAAAGGAGGAATCAATAAACACCCGGTGACCGTGCATCAGCGGCCCGCCTCCTCCGCGAGCTGCCAGCGGCCTTTCACCTTCACATATTTTTTCGGCGTGCCATACAGATAGTGGTCATGGTTGATGGCTGCGTCTTCCGGCAAATCGAATTTGCGGTCCTTGGGCGTCGGCTGCAGCATGGGATTGTTTGTCCAAGCGTCGTCGGGAAGTTCCATCTTTTCATCAATGAATCCCCGGATGACCGCCGCCATCGGCTCATGGCGGCGCTTGGCTTCACTCTGCACAAAGTCGTACTCGTGCTGGTTGAGATAGATTTGCGTGCGGATCATCGGCTCCGACGGCACCACCTCCGGCGCCGTCTCGTGCAACTCACTGGGTTTGCTCGAAACCTTTGGATACTTGATCGGCTTGTTTGCCTTCATGCCGCCTAATATACGTCGCGCTGTATATGCGTCAATTATCTCCTTAACAGCGCAAACTCCATGCTGTCCACCAGTGCCTGCAAGCTGGCTTCGATGATGTTCTCGCTCACACCGACGGTGCCCCACTCGCGTTTGCCATCGGTGGAGTTGATCAGCACGCGAGTTTTGGCGGCGGTGCCCGTGCCGCCGTTGATGATGCGAACTTTGTAGTCAGTCAACTGCACGGACCGGAGTCTCGGGAAAAAGTTCACCAACGCGCGGCGGAGCGCGCCGTCCAGCGCGTTCACCGGACCGTCGCCCTCCGCCACGGTGTGCGCGATCTTGTCGCCGACGCGCACGCGCACGGTGGCTTCGCAAATGGATTCCTTCTTATCGCGGCGCATCGAGACGTGATAGGTATCCACGGTAAAGCGCAATTCCGGGTTATGATCCAGCACGCCGCGGATGAGCAGCGCGAGGGACGCCTCAGCGGCTTCGTATTCATAGCCCTGCGATTCCAGTTCCTTCACGCGCGAAGTAATGGCGCGAGTCGCTGGCGAGTCGGGCGCGAGTTTGAAGCCCAGCTCCGCCGCCTTCATGAGGATGTTGGTGCGGCCCGACATATCGCTGATCAGCACACGGCGGAAGTTGCCCACGGCTTCCGGATCAATGTGCTCGTAACTGCGTGCGGCGCGGCCGATGGCATGAACGTGCATGCCGCCTTTGTGCGCGAACGCAGTCTGGCCGACCCAGGGCTGGCGCGGATCGTGCCGCACATTCGCGATTTCATCCACGAACTCGGAAAGTTCCTTCAGCTTCGGCAGCGACTTCGCGGGCAGCGCCGACCTTTTCATTTTGAAATGTACCAGCGGGATCACGCTCGTAAGATTGCAATTGCCCGTGCGCTCGCCATAGCCGTTGATCGTGCCTTGCACCTGCGTCGCCCCCGCTTCAAGCCCAGCGAGCGCATTCGCCACACCCACGCCGCAATCGTTGTGCGTGTGAATGCCGATAGCTGCGCTCAGTTTGCTTTTGGCAAAAGCGGTGACGCGCGCAATTTCTCCCGGCAGACAGCCGCCATTCGTATCGCAAAGCGCAATGCAACTCGCGCCCGCATCTTCCGCCGCCCGCCACGTGGCGAGCGCGTAATCCGGTTCGTCTTTGAATCCGTCGAACGAATGTTCCGCGTCGTAGATGACGATCTTGCCGTGGTCTTTCAGGAAGCGAATTGTGTCGCCGATCATCTTGAGGTTCTCGTCCGGCTTGGCGCGCAGGACTTCTGTGACGTGCAGCAACCAGGTTTTGCCGACGATGGTCACGACCGGCGTCTCGGCTTCGAGAATCTGCCGCATCAAATCGTCCTTCTCGACAGCGACGCTTTTGCGGCGCGTCATGCTGAACGCGGCGATTTTGGCGGACTTCCATTTGCGGCGTCGGGCCTGTCTGAAGAATTCGAGGTCTTTGGGATTGCTGCCCGGCCAGCCTCCTTCAATGTAATGAATCCCAAACGCGTCGAGCTTCTCGGCGATGCGCAGCTTGTCCATCACGGAGAAATTGATGCCTTCGCCCTGCGCACCGTCACGCAGGGTCGTATCGTAGATTTCGATCTGGGGCTTCATCGTACCCGCCGTTGCGGGAGCGGAATATCTACGCCAAAGCAAAGCTCTTGCAAAGTCCAAAGCCAAAACTCCGGCATCGCTGTTTGTTGCGCGATACGTCAGGGAGCGCCGAAGTAAGGGTAGCGGTCCCACGGATCGTCGTCGCTGGTTGCACGCGGATCTTTGGTGTCCGTCATCCAACGGTCCAGCGTGGCACTCAGTTGTTTCTTCGCGGCGGCGTATTCAGCACGGTCGGCAACATTGATGATTTGGTGCGGGTCCTTGGACAAATCGTAAAGTTCTTCAGCAGGACGCCTGGCAAAGGCGAGTTGAAAGAACTTCGCTAACTCCGATTCATCGCGATGCCCGAGCAGGAATTCCTTGCTTGGTGA
>CAZNOE010000501.1:0-4878 GCA_964574525.1 uncultured Bifidobacteriaceae bacterium | reverse complement strand
GAATGAACCCACCAAAACCACGCATTGCACTTTTCGGATTGGGCCTGACGGGAATGGGCATGGCCCGGCGGCTTCTGGATGCGGGATACAGCGGGCCACGGCGAAAGAGATTTTGCGCCATCGTCGAATCGTCGCCCAGCTATTGAAGAAAACCGGAGTTGATCATGAACACATCAAATTGGAGAATAGCCGCCGTGGTGGCCTGCATCCTTATCGCGGGTCTCGTCAGCGCCCTCGCCCAGAAGACGGAAAACGAAAAACTCGAGTCGTTTTTCAGACGCTATCTGGACGAGCGCCTTCGCCAGCGACCCGTCGAGGCGACGAAGCTGGGCGATCACCGCTTCGATTCGCAACTGGAGGATGTGGCCCGCCCGGCGCGCGATGGTTGGCTAGCCCACACCCGCAGAACATTGAAGGAACTGCCGAAGCAGGTGGATTACTCAAGGCTCTCGCGCCCGGCACAGGTTGATTTCGAAATCTTCAAGCACGATCTTGAAACGCAAATCTGGCTGACAGAAAACACGAAGCCTTTCGAGGAAGATCCGCGCACTTACAACGACTACATCAACGACAGCGTCTATGTGCTGCTGACGCAATCCACGCTTCCGAAGGAAACAAACATCGCCAACTGCCTCGCACGCATGGCGCAGATTCCGCGGGTAATCGCGACGGCGAAGCAAACCCTGACGCATCCCCCCAAGCCAATTCTCGAAACGGCCATTCGCCAGAACCGCGGGGCGATTTCGTTTTACGAAACAGAGCTGTTTCAGTTTGCCGGAGAAACGCCTCAGCGAGACAAGTTGAAGTCCGCCGCCGAACCGGTCGTTGCGGCGTTGAAAGATTACCAGAAGTTTCTCGAAGGCGAATTGATGTCGCGCGCAACCGGCGAGTGGAGGTTGGGCAAGCGAAAGTTTGCGCGCAAACTGGAACTGGTGCTGGACGCCGGCCTCACCGCTGATCAAGTGTTCGCCGACGCTGAGGCCGAATACGACCGGGTGCAGCGAGACATGTATGTGGTGGCGCGCCAGCTTTGGAGTCGTTATTTCCCGAAGTCACCGCTGCCGCCGGATGATGCGGACGGACGACGGACGACCATCTCGAAAGTGATCCAGGCCGTCAGCCAGGAACACGGCAAACCGGAGGAATTGTTGCGCGACGCGCAGGCAACGGTGGCTCGCATCAAGACGTTCATCAGTGAGAAGGACATTTTGCGTTTGCCCGATCCCGATCGGTGCCAGGTGATTGAGATGCCCGAATTCAAACGCGGCAATTCGCTCGCGTATCTCGACAACGCGCCGCCGCTCGACCCGGACGCGGCAAGTCTTTACGCCATCAGCCCGCCGCCGTCGGATTGGGGCGCGGAGAAGGTGAAAAGCTTTCTGGAGGAATACAACCGGCACATGCTGCAAATCCTGACGATTCACGAGGCGTATCCGGGCCATTACGTCCAACTGGAATACTCGAATCGCTCCGGTTCGCTTCTCCGGCGCGTGTTGCAATCCGGTGTGTATATCGAAGGCTGGGCGGTTTACACGGAGCAGACGATGCTCGACCAGGGCTATGGCGACGGCGACCTCGCGCTGCGGTTGATGCAACTCAAGTTCTACCTTCGCGCAGTGGCCAACACGATTCTCGACTACAGGATGCACTGCGCAAAAATGACCGACGACGAAGTGATGAAGCTGCTTGTCGAGGGCGCCTTTCAATCTGAAGGCGAGGCGCGGTTGAAAATCATCCGGGCGAAACAAAGCTCGACCCAGTTGAGCACCTACTTCGTCGGGCGCATGGCGCATTACCGTTTGCGCCAGCAAATGGAGCGCGAGTTGGGGGAGAAGTTCGACCTCGCGCGTTATCATCAAGCCGTATTGGAACAAGGTTCCATTCCCGTAAAATATCTGCCGGAACTGGTGCGCGTACGACTGAAGCAATCAATGTGAAACCCGCCGCGCCACAAAACGAAATTCCCCTCACCCCGGCCCTCTCTCCTTACGAAGGGGAGAGGGAGAATTGTCGTCAGCCGGTCCGTAAATCGAGCCATGCGGGAAATGTCGAGGGTCGGGCTTTACTCTCCCCCCGCCCCATCGGATGGAGAGAGATTTCCCCGAAAACATTCGCGCCTTGTCCCCCTGAACCGAAAGCGCCGGCAAGCCGGACGCACTCCAAACGCTTCGCGACTGCCGAGGCCGTCCGGACACGCGGAGTCCCGCACGGCGGGAGAGTGCGTGGAGCTTGCTCCCGCTTTTGCGCATGGGTTCATGGGGAGAGCCAGGGTGAGGGGTGTTTGCTCGCGTGATGACGAGGCCAGGTATGAGCGAAGCTCAATCCACCCCGACTGCGGCAGCCTTGCCGAAGCCCGACCGCTTTCCGCCGCAGATCAAATACATCATCGGCAACGAAGCGTGCGAGCGGTTCAGTTATTACGGGATGATCGGCATCCTCGAACTCTACCTGAAGGATCGGATGCAAATGGGCGCGGACGGCGCGACGCAGGTTCTGCATCTGTTCGGCACGGCGGTTTACTTTCTTCCGCTGTTGGGCGGCTGGCTGGCGGACCGTTTTTGGGGGCGCTATTGGACGATCCTCAGCATCTCGCTTTTTTACTGTCTCGGTCACGGGACGCTGGCACTGTTCGAAGGAAGCCGCGCGGGACTGTTCGCGGGGCTCGCCTTGCTGGCGATTGGCGCGGGCGGCATCAAGCCGTGCGTGTCGGCGTTCGTTGGCGACCAGTTCGGGCCGAATCAGGATCGCGCGCTGACGAAGGTCTATGGCTGGTTTTATTGGGCGATCAATCTGGGCGCGGCGTTCGGCTTCTTCGTCATTCCGATTGTGCGCAACAAGGCGGGTTACAGTTGGGCCTTCGGCGTCCCAGGAATCTTCATGGGGCTGGCCACGCTGATCTTCTGGCTCGGCACGAAACACTACGTCCGCCAGCCGCCGCAGCGTGCGCACAAGGGCGCCGGGTTCTGGACTGTCGCGTGGTACGTGCTGACGCATCGTCGGGAACGGAAACAAGGCGGACGATTCTTCGATGTCGCGTTCGCGCGTTTTACTCCGGAGGAAGTGCGGGGCGCGCAAGCGGTCGCTGGCATCCTGATGGTGTTCGCGACGGTGCCGATGTTCTGGGCGCTGTTCAATCAAGTGAACAGCACGTGGGTCTTGCAGGGAAAAAAGATGACCCCTTTCTACCTGCTCGACGGCGAGACGATGCAATCCGCCGGGGCGGTGCTGGTGATGATCTGGGTGCCGATTCTGACGCTGGGTGTCTATCCGTGGCTTGAACGGCGGGGAATCCTGCCGACGCCTCTGCGCCGGATGTCGGCGGGCATGGTGCTCGGGGCAGTGTCGTTTGTGGGCTGCGGTTTCATCCAAGCGCGGATGGACCAAGGCGCGACGCTCAGTGTGGCGTGGCAACTCGTGCCTTACATCGTGCTCGAGGCCGGCGAAGTGATGCTTTCCGCCACCGCGCTGGAATTTGCGTTCAGTCAGTCGCCGGAGCGGATGAAGAGCATCATTATGAGCTTCTGGCTGATGACGATTGCGGGCGGACATTTCCTGGTGGCGACGTTCACGAATTTGAACAGCCGGTTCGTTCATGCACGCGGAGCGGCAGAGTTTTTCTTCTATGCGGCGCTAATGTTCGTGGTGGCGGGGATTTTCATCTTCCTGGCCACTCGATACCGCGAGCGGCGATTGGAGAAAGCGTAAGGGATCCTCGGACCCGTTGGGCAACGCGCCCTCCTGCCACGAATGCCCGGAGCATGACGCGTTTCGCTCGCGTTATTCTGGAGATCGGGGTTCGGTCAGACGATTCCTCGTCGCGGCTTGGTGTCTGGGGGGGATTTGTAGTATGCGGTTGTGGATTGCGGCTATGTGCGGCGAATCGCTTTCTCATTAGCCTCGCCTCATGCCCAGTGTGAAGAACCGGTCGGCGTTTGCCGACGTACGTAAAACTTTCGCTCAATCAAGCCCTCAAATCACCTGCCGGCCCAACCGCTGATGCTCGGATTGCCGTTCTGACACACCCACCAACTCCTCTGAAGCGATATGAAATCCAAGACTCTCAAAAGAAAGACCAGCGCGCCCTCAAAAACCGTGAATCAGGCAAGCGCGAAGCGGACCTTCTCGGATGTGCTCCGTTCTGCGCGGCGCGGTTCCGCGTATGCGTTCGTCGCAGGCTTGGGCATTTGGTTGCCGAAAGCGCACGCGGCGACGCTGATCAATCTCGATGCTACAACGCATTCTCTAGGCGCGCTCAACGTCTGGACTAACACTGGTTCGTTGCCTGGTGATTTCACGGTGCCCGTCGGAGCTACCTCAACACCGACTAATTCTGTCGTGGACGGTGTGCGGGGCATTTTCTTTGAAGGCGGTGGCGCCGCTGGCGGTGCTGCCGGTTCGCACTATGCCGGGCCGATTGCGCCGACTTCCGTGGTTAGCTCGAACGCGCGCACGGTTGAGGCATGGATTTTCAATACCAATTCGGTGGCTGACCAAAACGTGTTCTCCTACGGACGCCGCGAGGGTGCTGGCGGATTCGCATATAACAATTCGTTTGGCCATGGAACCGACCCGGCTTTTGGCGCGGTGGGGATGTTTCTTGCGGCGGACCTCGGTTGGGGAAACAATGCCTCACAGGTCGCGACCAACCGCGTTGTCAATCGGTGGACTTACATCGTCCAGAGTTTCGACGGAACAAATAACGCTGTGTACGTGGATGGGCGGCTGGCCAACAGCGAGGGGCGGCCGGCCACGGCGTTGATCAATACAGCAGAAGTAGCCAACGATTTGACCACCCCGCTCCCGTTCCGGGTTGCGCGCCAGAATACGGCGGCTGGCGCCATCAGTGGCGCCGGCGATGAAAACATCATCATCGGCCGC
>CAZNOE010000500.1:0-4882 GCA_964574525.1 uncultured Bifidobacteriaceae bacterium | reverse complement strand
CGGTAGAACCGCTGGCTGAAACTCGGCGTGACGTCCGTAAACTTGAACGTGCCGTTGGCCGCCGTCGTGTTCGTGCCGACGGGCACCCAGTTGACAAGGTTGGTCGAAGCCTGAATCACGTAGGTCAATCCCGGTTCGCCGGTCAAGACCATCTGAAACTGGCCGTTCGTGACAACGGTGCTGGTCAGCAAGATCGGCTGCGGAGCGATGACCGTGGTGGTGGCGGTCGCGGTGTTGTCCCCCGAGTTCAGGTCCGTCTCGTTGGCTGCCACGCTGACGGAATTGACGATCTGGCCGGCGACGGACGGTGCGATCCGGATGGTGACGGTGGCGACACTGCCCACGGCCAACGCGCCCAGGTTGCCCGTCACGACGCCGCCACTCGTGTTGACGCTGCCCTGGGAGGACGACGCCGAAACGAGATTCAGCCCGGCCGGGAGCGCATCCGTAACTGTCACACCCGTTGCTGCAAGCGGACCGTTGTTCGTGACGCCGATGCCATAAGTCAATCCGCTGCCTATGAAAATTGGATCCGGCGCATCGGTGATGCCGATTACCAGGTCCGCCGTAGGATTCACCGTGTCCACCAGCGTTATGCTCAAACTCCAGCCGCCCGCGATGCTGCCGGCGTCACCGTTGGAATCATCCACGACATACAGCGACCACGTCCCCTCGGGATTTGTCCCATTGAAAACTGACAACGCGCTTCCCACCGGCCCCAGAGGCGCCGGGGGCGGGAACGCTTCGCCGGCTTCATAATCCGTCGCCGCATACGAGCCGGCACCAATGGGAGTCGAATCCGGCAACGCGGGGCGACCGTCCTCGAAGCTCAAGTTGAGGTTTGTGATGTCGTGCCCACCGCCGGCATCGGACATCAACACCAGCTTCCGCCCGGTGGGACTGACGAGCAGGACATCCAGGTCATCCGGGAATCCATGGGTCACGCCGTTCAACGCGACCGTCACCTTGCTGACCAATCCGGTTATGCCAGAGACATTGATTGTAGAAGGATAGGGCGTTGCACCGCCGTGGTCGGGAATAACGATTGCCGCAGGATTGGTGAACGTGGCCGTCGCCGGGAACTTGAAGATGAATGCGACGGTGCCGAGATCATTTGCGCCGTCCTGCAATTGCAGTGTTACGATGACGGCGCCGCCGTTCGTGCCGTTGGCCGTGAACGTGAACGGGCGCGAAACGGCCGCGCCGCTGTACGCCAGGGCGCCATAAAGCTGTGGACCGCTGGGATTGCTTACGCCACCGGTTGGCTGGAGCGTCGCGACGACGTTGGCCGTGTCGGCAGATCCGACATTCTGCAGAGACAGCGACATGGTGACGGTTTCGTTCGTGTCCACGGTAGCATTAGGCGGCAAGAAGCTCTCCGCTGTCAGGATCGCGCCGGCCGCAACAATGATTGGCGCGGGTGCTGTCACCGTAAACGCCGCGGAAGCCGAGTTGTTGGCCGGATTCGTCTCAATCCAAATTCCGCCAACCGTAGTGACGTTCGTTAGCGACCCAACACTCGTAGCGGTGGCCGTGATCGTGAAGGTGGCCGCGGCGCCGGACGCGAGATCGCCCAGATTCGCGGTGATCGTTCCGGCCGAGTTCACGAAACTGCCAGCGCTGGTGCTGACAAAACTCAGACCCGCCGGCAATGGATCAGTCACCGCGACATTCAGCGCCGGCTCCGGCCCGCTGTTCGTAACCGAGATGGTGAACGTGATGTTGCTGCCGATTACCACTGAATCAGCCGCCGCAATTTTCACCCCGGCATCCGCGACTGGCACATTCACGGTCGTAACTACCGACACCACGTTGTTTGCGAGGTTCAAATCATTTTCGGTGGCCGCGACGCTGGCGGTGTTGCTCAGAGATCCGCCGGCGGTTGGCTTTATCGCCACCGTGACGGTCGCCGTCGCGCCGACGTTGAGCGTACCGAGATTTCCGATAACCGTGTTTCCATTGGTGATGATGCTGCCTTGCGATGAAGTTGCAGACAAGAGGACGGCGCCGGCCGGCACGACGTTGGTGAATGCGACGAACGTGGCGGCGTTTGGCCCGGAGTTCGTGATCGTGTATGTGAAGGTCAGATTGCCCGCAATGAGCACCCGGCTGGCTGAACTCATTACCACGCTCAAGCCGAGGTCGGCCAGTTGGTTTACCGGTGAAATGGTCGTGAATGCGAGACTCCAGCCATTGGCAATGTTGCCCGCATCGCCCGCTGTGTCATCCATGACGTAGAGTAACCAAGTTCCATTCGGATTGGCCCCGGCGAAGGTGGAGAGGCTGGTTTCATACGGACCGGCGGGGGCCGGCGCGTCAAACGGATCGCCCGGTTCAAAGTCGGTGGGCTTGTAACTCGCCGAGAGGATTTGTCCGGAATCCGGCAGCGCCGACGGAGCCGTATCATCCAATTTCACCGTGACGTTGGCCAGCGCGTCCGCCCCGCCAACATCGGACATCAGAATGACTTTCTGGCCCTGCGGTCCGACCAGGAGCATGTCCACGTCATCCGGGAAGGTGTGGTTCAGGTGCGAAAGGGTGACGGCGACATTGCCGACCAGTGCGACCACGCCCGAAACGATATTGGTGGAGGGATAGGGCGAGGCCTTGCTGGCGTCCACAATCGTGATGAGGTTCGTTTTCGCGAAGGTCAGCACATTCGGCAGAAGGAAGGTGAAGCTGACCGTGCCGAGGTTGACGCCACCGTCCTGCAATTGAAGAGTGGCGACCACCGTGCCGCCATTCGTTCCGCTGGCAGTAAATGTAAATTCATGCCCAAGCGGGAAGGCGCTCGGTATCAAAACGCCGTAGTTCACCGGCCCGCTGGGCGAAGGCGAAGTAACACCGCCGGTGGCGAGCAATGTCGCAAAGAGGTTGGTGTTGGGCGCGTTGCCCGCGTTGCGCAAGCGAAGTATCACCGTGACAGTCTCGCCGACGTCCAGCGCGCCATTGGGCGGTAAAAGGCTTTCGGCTGTCAGCGTGGCTCCCGCCGCTACGATACTGACATTCCGCGGCGCGACCGTGGTCGAGGCCGAGGCGGTGTTGTTGCCGGTGTTCGAATCGCCCTGCGAACCCGTGACCGTGGCCGTGGAAAAGTACACTCCGCTATTCGCGGCGTTGACAATCACGGTGACAACGGCGCTGCCGCCATTGGTCAGAGAGCCGAGGTTGGCCGTGAGGGAACCGCCCGCCAGCGAAATTGTTCCCTGCGTGGCGTTGAATGAGACGACACTGACATTGGCCGGCAACGTCTGGTTCACCACAACTCCGCTGGCGGTGTTCGGCCCGTTGTTGTTCACCGTGATCACGTAAGCCCAATTGCTTCGCACCACGACCGGGTCTGGTGTGTCAATCATGGTGATGCTCAGGTCAGCCGCCGGTCCGACGGTGGTGGTTGCCGTGGCGGTGTTGTTGCCCGCGATGGGGTCAACTTGATTGGCCGTGACCACGGCGGTGGCCACGATGGTGCCTTGCGCGGTGGGAGTGGCGTTGATCGTGGCCGACGCGCGCCCGCCGTTGGTCAGGGTGCCGAAGCTGCAAACCACAATGTTGCCGTTGATGGTCGAACCTTGGGACGCCGAATTCACGATGACACTCAAGGGCAGCGTGTTGGTGACGGTCACGGTGGACGCGGCGGACGGTCCGTTGTTGGTAACCGAAACGGTGTAAATCAAAGTCCCGCCGACCAGCGCGGGATCGGGCGTGTCGAATAGCCCAACGGCCAGGTCCGACGTCGCCGGATTGACCTGGGTCGTGGTCGAAGCGGAATTGTTCGCCGTGTCGGGATCGGTGTTACTCGTACTGACGGTTGCCGATGAAACAATGGTCCCCGCCGTCGTGGGAGTCACGGTCACCGTTATCGTTGCCACGCCGGTAATGGACAATACGCCGAGGTTGCCAATCACCGTGCCACCCGCATTGATGGCAGTGCCTTGAGATGCCACCGCCGAGACAAAGACCACCGAACCTGGCAAGAATTGATTGATCACAACGTTGGTCGCGGCACTGGGTCCGTTGTTCGTCACCGAGACGGTGTAAACGAGGTTGCTACCGATGAATACCGGGTCGGGCGTGTCCTTGATCCCCAACGCAAGGTCTGCCCCGGGACAAGTGCCGCCGCCATCCTCGCACGCCGCCGGTGAAAGGAATAGCGACCAACATTGCAAAACTCCGACGTCCGTCTGGAACTGATCCACCATGCGCAACCGCCAGGTGCCATTGACATTGGTTCCGAATTTGCCGCCAAATGCGGCAAGGGCTTCGTCTGGCCGGAACGTTCCAACGAACGGAGGAAACGCGGTGCCGATCGGGATCACCCCATCGTCATCGAAGGTCGTGCGGAAGGTTTCTGGCGTACAACCAGCCCCGTAATTGTCGCCGGCGCCGCCATTCGAATCGGAGAGGACGACTGTCGTGCCATCCGGCCCGATCAATTCGAGGCGCAGGTCGGCGTCGAACGTGTGAGTAAGAAAGAGCGAGACCGACACCTCGCGGAGCGCTGCGGTGACATTTGACACCACGATGGGTGAATTGGTGCCAACGGGGTTGTTGTCTGGAATGGCCACCGGCCCGGCGCTATTGAAACGAATGGGATTGCCGATCGTGCCCGTGTTCAAGACGATGGTGTTGGTCCGGGTTTCCTGGTCAGACTTGATCAACGCCTGCAGCGTGATCGGCGTGCCGCAGATGAAAAACGGCGCCGTGCTGATGGTGAAGGGAGCCGAGTTGGTGCCCAAGGCGAGCGGCGGCAAGTCGGGATAATCGGAACTCCGGACGCCCAGCGCCACCCCCGGCGTCCTGGTGGAGAGCGACACGCGCAGACCGGTGACCGCGAAAGTGTTGAAGTTGGCCAGAATAATCTGAAGGTCGTTGCACTCGTTGA
>CAZNOE010000499.1:2442-4885 GCA_964574525.1 uncultured Bifidobacteriaceae bacterium | reverse complement strand
ACTCCGAGGATTTTACTGAAGGCATCATAAAGCTCGCCGACACCGTTGAAAGTGACGGTAAAACGCCCACCCGTATTGGGCCGGGAGACAACGTGACCGTCGGAGAATAAAATGTCGGCGGACTTCTGCCGGTGGTGGGTGCGCGTCTTCACGTTGAACGCTGCCAGGTCCGGCGGTGCCAGAAAGATGGTGTCCATGGCCAGTGCGCGAATTGGCTGGCCGTTGCGGTTGTCGCCCAATCTGTCGAGTTGGATGTGTTCCGGCGTGAACGTGGCACCGGGAGTGTCAAATATCGCGGTGTTGCCGCCGTGGCGATAGTAATAGCTGCCTTGCGCCTGTTGCTTGCCGACTCTGGCCAGTTCCGCATCGGCGTCCAGCGTCTGGTCGCTGGCGGGGCAAAAAAGAACCTTCGGTTGGGTGGCGAGATGGTTGGTCAGCAACAGTCCCAGCCCTGCCACAGCACCAGTCTGAAGCGAAAGCAGGCTGGTCGGCGCGCCAGTGGATGGATAAAAGCTCAAGGGATTGCCGAATGGAGGAGCTTTGGGGCCGTAAGGAATTTTGCCCTCGCTGTCGGAGGCGTAGTTGTGGATGGCGATGCCGACCTGCCGCAGGTTTGAGAGACACACCGCCTGTCGGCCCCGGTCGCGCGCCGAAGACAAAGCCGGCAACAACATGGCTGCGAGAATCGCGATGATCGCGATGACCACCAGCAGTTCAATGAGCGTGAACCCCCGCGCTGCTGACGAATGGTTCATGCGCATCCTCTACCCTGCATTGAGGTGAAGGGCAAACGAGTTTTTGCCATCGGCGCGCGTTCGTGCGGCGGAGATTGCCGGTCAGGGCAACTGGCGCGCTCGATAGAATCGTTGCCCGAAACCAGTCGCCGGGTCGGTAAACCGCATCGCGCCCGAGGTATTGGTCACGATGGCGATGCTACTCCAGTTCGCGACCGGGAAGGCGATGTTCGTCGTTGCCAGGATTTCGAACTTCACACCCGGTTCGCTGCGCAAAATGAATTGAGTTTGATTGTTCGTGCGGATCAGCGCTTTGAAAGCAAGCTCTTGAATGTCATCCAGTCGCACATTGTCCAAATCCCAGTAGCCATACGGATGGACAAACTCCGTGGACATAAAGCGAATCCCCAGTTTCTTGCCCGCCCACGGATCGCTCGCCTTCACCGCCGGAGTGTGCACCGAGTAATCCATGAAGTTTGTCCGGCCTCCGAAAGCCGCGGCGGAGTTCACGACAGTCGTCGCACTCACAGTCGGCGTGTTCGTTCCATTGCGGTAATACAAACTCAATTCCATCGTCACGCCGTTGGACATGCCGCCCCCGTTGCCGATCACACCCACGGTCATGTGATACGACCGGCCCACTTCGTATCTGAGGTCGAAGTCATGCAACGGCGTCGTATTGGTCCCGTAGATTGTGTCGTAATCCTGGAACAGCGCCACGGTTGGTTGCGCGAATAAATATGCGCCCTGCTGTCCATCAATGTTGTAAATATGCACCGGACTGCCATTGGTGTCGTTTTCAAACACTCCCGCCAGATATATCCACGGCCCATAAGTCCCTTCGTCCCAAAAGAACGGCGTCGGCGATTCCTGCCAGAAGTCATTATCCGGAGAACCAAAGGTCGTGTCCGGCCGTTCAAACGAAGCGTTGGGAATCTCGATCTTGTCGGTCAGTCGCACATTGTCCAAATCCCAGTAGCCATACGGATGGACAAACTCCGTGGACATGAACCGGATCCCGATATGTTTGTTCGCCCACGGATCGGTCGCTTTCACCGCGGGAATATTCACCGAGTAATCTATAAAGTTCGTCCGCCCCCCGAAAACCACGTCGGAATTCGTCACCGTCGTCGCGCCCACCGTCACCAGGTTCGTCCCATCGCGGTAATACAAACTGAGTTCCATTGTCACCCCGTTGGACATGCCACCTCCGTTGCCAATTACTCCCACCGTCAGATGATACGACTTGCCAATTTCATATTTCGCATCGAAGTCATGCAGGGCGTTGGCGTTGGTCCCGTAAGTCGAATCGTAATCCTGAAACAGCGCCACGGTCGGTTGCGCGAACAAATATGCGCCCTGCTGTCCATCAATGTTGTAAATGTGGACCGGGCTCCCATTGGTATCGTTTTCGAACACGCCCGCCAGATAGACCCACGGCCCATATACCCCCTCATCCCAGAAGAATGGCGTCGGCGATTCCTGCCAAAAGTCATTATCGGGAGAACCGTAGGTCGTGTCCGGCAGCTCGAATGAGCCGTTGGGAATATAAATCGTCCCGGCTTGAAGCCACCCGGCCCAAGCCACGAGAGCGGCCACGCTGATCGCAATGGCAACGTGGCTTTTCTTCCTGAGCACCGACCTTCCAGATGGCTGCGTCAGATTCATATTTTTGAGAACGTTGAAAGTGTTTTGTGTTCCTGTCTTAA
>CAZNOE010000499.1:0-2342 GCA_964574525.1 uncultured Bifidobacteriaceae bacterium | reverse complement strand
TGCGTCAGATTCATATTTTTGAGAACGTTGAAAGTGTTTTGTGTTCCTGTCTTAAAACGAAAGAGCCGCATGTCCCGCTTGACGCGAAGAACGTCGCTGGCAATCTGAAGGTGTGAAGTCACGGACTGTCTTTAAGCGATTGACCGGCGCCGGGCAAGTTCTTATTGGTCCGGCATCCGCTCGAACGCGCGAAAAATTAGTGTTCCGCTCCCTCCCGGTCGTGATACACTGGCGACATGACGCACAGATGATGAAGCATGAAACGCTCAAGCATCATTCCATTTGAGGCGCGAGGTGGCAGCCGCGTGCGGCAATCAGTTCCGCAGGTTGTCACCGGTCAGAAAACAAAGAACGAAGGAGTCATTCCATAATGCAAGCCGGCCAAATCCGCGAACTTCTGCATACCAAAGGCAACGCCGTCTGGACGATTCCGCCAGAGGCCACCGTGTTCGAGGCCATTCAAATGATGGCGGACAAGAACGTCGGAGCGTTGCTTGTCACGGCGGAGGGCAAACTCATCGGAATTATTTCCGAGCGCGACTATTCCCGGAAGGTCATTCTCAAGGGCCGGTCGTCCAAGGAAACCCCGGTGCGGGAGATCCTCTCAGGCCACATCATTTTTGTGACGCCCGACCACACCGTGGAGGATTGTATGCGCCTGATGACCGAGCACCGTGTCCGGCACCTGCCCGTGCTCGAGGGCGAACAAATCGCCGGCGTCGTTTCAATTGGCGACCTGGTGAATTGGATCATCGGCGCGCAGAATTCGGCGATTCACCAATTGGAAACTTATATTACGGGTTACCCAACGCCTCCCGCCTGACCATGCTCGTTCACGCGCGGTCTTTGGCGATGCTCGCCGAAACGTAACTCGCTTGCCGCAGCGGAAATTTTTTCACTTCCACCATCACGCTCTCCGGGTTGAACTGGGATAAGACCATGTCCGCCAAATCGCTCGCGAGTTTCTCAATCAATTTCCAACTGCGCCCTTCGCCATATTTCAGGACCTGCTGGGCGACCTGGTAGTAATCAATCGTCCTGGTGATGCGGTCCGTCTTGGCCGCGAACGAAAAATCGGATTCCATGTCAACTGTCACCAACAGGCGCTGCGGTTTGGCGCGCTCTTCATCCGTGACACCAACACTGAAAAAAACTTCCAGGTCAACAATCGTGATTTTAGACATGCTTCGTCTTTTTCTTTTTTTGGCGGCGCGTTCCGGGCAGCCGCCGACGTAAGGAGGCGGAGCGTGGCCGGCAAATCTTCCGGCTCCTCACGTCGGCCGCTACTGCCTCCAGCAATTTCCGTGTCGGCACATTGATCGACATTTGAAGCGCCTCGCTCAACCCAACCCAACGAAACTCACGCGCCTCATCATTCAACTTCACGTCCAGCGATCCGCTGCAGCGGCAGGTGTAATTCAGCAGCACGAAATGCGCATCGCGATAAAACTCCTTCGAGTGAATGCAATCCTGCACCAGGACAAACTTGATGTCAGCGATGTCGAGATTGGTTTCCTCTTTGATCTCGCGCCGCAACGCTTCCTCCGACGGCTCGCCCCATTTCACCTTGCCGCCGGGAATTCCCCACAGATTCGACCATTTGTGCGTGCGGATCATCAGCACCTCGCCGGCGCCGTTGAAGATCAAAGCGCCGACCGTGACCACCGGCGGGTGCGCGGCTTCGAATTTCTTCACCGGCGGTTTGAGGTGCAATTCATTTTGCTCGAGGATTTCCCGAAGCTCGCCCAGATGCTCGACGATCACATCGGGTTGGGCCGTTCGCAGTTGTTCCAACGTGTTGTAGCCCGTGAGCACCGCGCAGGAGTGGATGCCGCCATGTCGCGCCGTCTCGATGTCGTGCTGCATGTCCCCGATGAACAGCGTCTCGTGCGCGCGCAGTTTGTTGTCTTGAAGAATCTCGTGAATTTTTTGCCGTTTGTCCCAGACACCGATGTAAGGCTTGTCGAGAAACTCGCCAAAGCCGCTGGCGAGCTTCTGCACTTCAAAATGATCCGCATGCACGGTGCTCAAAAGAAACGTGCGCAACTGGTGAGCGCGGCAGAATTCCAGAAACTCCCGTGCGTGCGGCACCGCGCAGACCGAATCCTGCACCTGCCGGAAGCGGCCATGAAACCATTCTTCGAGTTGCGGCAACGGGATATGCGGTGTGTGCTTGTCATAAAACGTGGTGAACGGCAGTTGGAACTCCGCGCGGAATTGTTCGAGCGTCATCTCCGCGCGATTCGCCTGCACCAGGACATAATTGGTGGCCTGCCAGACGGCGGGCAGGTCATCCACCAGCGTGCCCGACCAGTCGAAGATGATGTTGCGAATCACGGGCG
>CAZNOE010000498.1:0-4919 GCA_964574525.1 uncultured Bifidobacteriaceae bacterium | reverse complement strand
CCCGGCTTTTGCGGCAACTGAATAAAGCCGACTTTGTCGCCGACTTTCGGGCCTGGTGGTGGTGGCGGTGGCCCCGCCGGGACAGCCGGTTTCGTTTCCGATTCTGGAACTTCCGCAGTGGCCGGTGTTTCGCCTTCCGGCAGGGGTTGAGTGATTTCCGGTTTTGGCTCGGGCGGGGCGGTGACAAGGATAATGGGTTCGTTGGGTGCGGGTGGCGGAGCCGGGGGCTGTGCCGGCGGGACAGCAGCGATTTCCGGATGCTCTTTGCGAAGCAGGTCTTCGAGGTATTCGGCGGTAATCTTATCCAGCGAGCTGGACGCGACACGAGCAGCAGCAATGCCCAACTCCTTGGCCTTGGAGAGAACTTCTTTGTTGTCCAGGCCAAGCTTCTTCGAAATGTCGTAAATACGAACGGGCATAATTATCTGTCCACTTCCACCAACAGGGCCGCGCAGCTTTCATAGGCCAAAGCCGAAAACGCGAAAGCTTTGCGCGACAATCATAAAATCTTCACGCGGGGGCAGGCTCGCCACCGAGTTGAATCTTCCGGCGCTCGGCTTCAGCGCGCGCGGCTTCCAGGATGGCGGCGGCTTGCTCACCGATCTGCGGAATGTCCGCCAGATCGCTCAGGTCGGCCTGCAACAAATCCTCGAGCCGTGTCAAACCGGCATGAACGAGCGCGTCCGCGTGTTCGCGCGCAATTCCGGGAATGGCCGCCAGCAACTCGACCGCCTCGGCCACTTTCTCCTCGAAACCCTTGGTCACCACAACTTCCGCTTCGATGTCCACCTGCCAGCCGGTCAGCTTGGACGTAAGCCGCGCGTTCTGGCCCCGTTTGCCGATGGCCAGCGAGAGTTGATCGTCGCTCACCGTGATTCTGACGCGTTTATGAACTTCGTCTATCGCAAAAGCCTTGAGTTTCGCGGGTGATAGCGCGTTCGTGACAAAGTTTCTGACGTTCGGGTCCCAGCGGATGATGTCCACCTTCTCGTTGTTCAACTCGCGCACAATGTTCTTCACCCGCTGGCCGCGAAGGCCGACACATGCGCCGACCGGATCCACTTTTTCATCCCGGGTCCACACGGCCAGTTTGGTGCGGAAGCCAGGCTCGCGGGCGATGCCTTTGATCTCAATCGTGCCGTCGTTGATTTCGGACACCTCGAGCTGGAAGAGCTTGATGACAAAGCGCGGGTCCGCTCGTGAGAGGATGATCTCCGGTCCGTGCGGCCCTTGCTCGACGGCCTTCACATAGCAGCGAATCCGCTCGCCAACCTGATACTCCTCCGTGGGGACACGCTCTTTGTTGGGTAACATGGCTTCGTATCGCCCGAGGTCCACAAGGACATCCGAGCGTTCAAACCGGCGCACGGTCCCGCTGATGATGTCGCCCACGCGGTCTTTGAATTCCGTGAAAATGAGCGCTTTCTCCGCGCGCCGGATGTGTTGCATCAGCGCTTGCTTGGCATATTGGGAGGCAATCCGGCCAAAACCCGTGGGAGTGACTTCAATTTCCAGTTCCTCGCCAACCTGAGCATCGGCCTTGATCCGCCGGGCATCGAACACCGAGATTTGATCATGCCTGGAAATCACGCGGTCGGCGACGACCAGTTTGGCGAAAGCCCGGATGTCACCGTTCTTGGGATCAATTTCCACCCGCAACTCCCGGGCGGCTCCGACCGCCTTTTTTGCGGCGGAAAGCAGGGCCTCCTGTACAGCCGCAACCAGGACATCGCGGCTGATGCCCTTCTCCCGCTCCCAAAACTCAAGAACCGCTAGAAAATCAGCATTCATACGCTCGTTACGTTGTTCCCACCGGGGGAACAAAAAAGTCGGTAGATTACTCTTCCGACTTTCGCGACCAGCTGAAACCGGCAAACTTTACCGTTCTAGCGTTAAAGATAAAAAATCCTCCGTTGGTGCGTCAAGCGCAAAACCAGAGTGATTTCAGCGGGTTTCAGGAGGCTGGGTAGGCTGAAACCGACAGAATCATGGCCGGTCGCGAAGGCGGAACATTCAAACCTCGAACTCACAACAATATGCATCAAGTGACCATTGGAAGTCGGCGCTGAACTGGCGCGTCCCAATTGTCCATCACGGGGGAAACAAAAATGGCCCAGCCAGATTTTGGCTGAGTCTTCAAAGGCGGGATCAAATTACCTGCGTCCGCGCAAACGATAGCCCCCCAGCAGAACCAACAGTCCGCAGCCGGCTAGCGCCGCGGCGGAAGGCTCGGGAACGGCGACAGGAGTCACGTCCGCCCAAGAGGTGCCGATGCGCAATTCATCAATCAACAGAGTGTCCGGTTCCACGCTGTTGTTTCTTACAAAGAATGACTGGATCCCTGTATTCAACGTCAAGGCGGTGCCGGCCGTGACTGTCAACTGGGCTGCGGGTTCGGCACTGCCGGGAGTAGGATTGATAAACAAACTGGCGCTGTCGCCATTGACAGAATCAAAATTATACCTGAGCACGACGAATACCGTTTCCCCGCCAGTGCCGGTGGAAAAGCTCTGTCCGGTGTAAAACTGCCGGTCGGCGGCGGTGGCAGTCTTGGAAGTTCCAAGCTGAAAGGTACTAGAGAATTGCGTACCATCGCCCGAGCGGATCAGCAGAGGAGCGGCACTCTGCCCGACCGTAGGGGCGCCGGAGGCCGCGATGGTTTGCAGCCCAGCCATGAATGAACCTTGCGTAAGATTAACCCCCGTAGCGAATCCGTTCCCGCTGTTGGTTCCAACAACCGTCTGTACGGCCGTCACCTTCAGCAGAAGCGAATAATAAAGGCTGCCGGTGGTGTAGGGTTGTCCCGTGAGAGTGGTTCCGTCCGTGGCTGCAGGTGCGCCCGAACCCGCGTTAATCCCGCTCCCGTCATATTGGAGACTGATGGTATCGCTGCTGACTCTCAAACCCGGGAATGTCAAGCCGCCAACATTTTGCACGGTCGGATCCGGGGATGCTCCGTTTTTAACCCAAGTCGGTGATCCGGCGGTGCCGAGTAAGGTTCCGGAAGGACCGTAATTGAATGAATCGTAAAAGAGCAGAGCTGCATGCAACTGACAACCGGCAGCAAAGAGCAAAAAACCTACAAACAGTTGTTTCATAAACGATTTCATTTCGCCAACGATTCTGACCGGGAGCTACGGCGCGCTTTGTGACGCCTTTCGGGAAATTCGTCAAGTCTTTTCTCCATCCTTCATGCTGAGAATCCTTTTGCCCCTCAGAATCGTGCTGAGGCTGTGGGATGAGGCTTGGAATCAGCGGCCCGCCCGCGCTATAAGTCGTTCGCGCCGGATAGATCGGCGGCGCGATTTCGCCCATGTCGGATTGCATTCGCGCCGGCGATCAAACGGCATTCGTATCATGAAAACTTTGTCCCGCATCCTGTGTTTCATTCTCTCTCTTGCGCTCGTTCAGGTGGTGGGCGCCGGCGATTACCAACTCCGCCAAATCGGCGTCGCCAAGACTGACATCACGCCAAAGTACCCGATCCGCCTGAGCGGCTACGCCGTGCGCAAGACGGAATCCCAAGGCGTCGCTCAGAAGCTTTGGGCCAAGGCCATCGCCATCGGCAGCGACGAGGAAGGACCGGCTGTGCTCATCACCGTGGAGAATACCGGCGTGCCTGCGGCCATTCGCGACGAAGTCGCCCGGCGACCTAAGCGAAAAAAAAAGATCAATCCGGATCGTGTCGCATTGTGCTCCACCCACACACATACCGCACCGTGGCTGGTCGGTTATCTGCCGAATCTATTCGCCGGACCAATTCCGCCGAAGGAGCAAGCGCATGTCGAACGCTACACGCGCGAACTGACCGACGCCATCGAGCGGGTGGCCGTGGCTGCATTGAAAGGCCGGCGCGCGGCGCAACTAAGCTGGGGCCAGACCAAAGCTGGTTTTGCCGCGAATCGCCGCACCAAGGATGGCCCGGTGGATCATGATTTGCCGGTGCTCACCGTCACCGATTCGGAAGGAAAGTTGCGCGCGATTCTGGCGAACTACGCCTGCCATTGCACGACGCTCGGCGGCGATACCAACCTCGTCTGCGGCGATTGGGCGGGCTACGCGCAGGAATATCTGCAGCGGGATCATCCCGGTGCGGTCGCGCTCGTTTCCATCGGTTGCGGCGCGGACGCGAACCCGCGCCCGCGCCCGGGCCTCGACTTTGCCCGACAGCACGGCGCAGAAATCGGCGACTCAGTAAACCTGCTTCTCACCACCCAGCTCACGGCGCTACACGGCGAACTCACGTGCCGTACAAAACGTATCGAGCTTCCCTTCGACACGCCGCCCACCCGCGCCGAATTCGAAGCGCGCGCAAACGGAACGAACTACATGCGCTATCACGCACAACTGAATCTCGCCCGCCTGGACCGCGGCGAACCATTGCCGACAAAGCTCCCGTATATGGTGCAGACGTGGACGTTCGGTGATGACCTGGCAATGGTTTTCCTGGCCGGTGAAGTGGTGGTGGATTACTCGCTGCGGCTTAAGAAAGAGTTCGACGCCACGCGTCTGTGGCCAAACGCTTACGCCAATGACGTTCCTTGCTATATTCCGTCCGAGCGGGTGCTCCGCGAGGGCGGCTATGAGAGCGACAGCTCGATGATTTACTATGACAAGCCCGCGCGATTCGCGCCCGGTGTGGAGAACTTGATCGTCGCTGCAGTTCACGAGTTGCTGCCGAAAGAATTCCTTGCCCCGTGAGATGGAATGTCCCGAGTCTGTAGTCATTCCCGCGCCGGTATCTCACGGGGCGAGCCGGGTGAAAAGAGAGTTGAGGTTGTGCCGCCTAAAGCGTTCTAATCCGGGTGACGAATGACGCGTGAAAGGCGCGGGAATTCCCGTGACACGTCACCCGTCTCTCGTAACGCAACATGAAAAACAACTCCTTGCCCGCCCGTCTGGCCGTGTGCAGTTGGTCG
>CAZNOE010000497.1:0-4925 GCA_964574525.1 uncultured Bifidobacteriaceae bacterium | reverse complement strand
CATGCTCTGCTCGTTGGCTCAAATGACATGCGCCCAGCCGGCAAACAACGGCACGGTCGTTACCTTCGCAGGCACAGGAGTAAAAGGATCCTCCGGCGACGGTGGCCCGGCGGTGAAGGCGCAACTCAACGATCCAACCGGCATTGTGCGCGGGCATGACGGCGCGCTTTACATCTGCGACACCGCCAATCACCGCATCCGCAAAGTCACGCGCGACGGCGACATCACGACGGTCGCCGGAACGGGCGAAGCCGGTTGGAGTGGCGATGGCGGTCCGGCAACGGCGGCGAAGCTGAACGAGCCGTATGAGGTTCGGCTCGATGCGGCGGGAAATCTGTTTTGGGTTGAGCGACTGAGCCACACCGTGCGCCGGCGTGACGCGAAGACCGGCATTGTCACCACCGTCGCCGGGAATGGCACGGCGGGTTTCTCCGGCGATAGTGGTCCCGCGACCAACGCGCTGCTCAGCGAGCCGCACAGCATCGGCTTCGACAAGACCGGCAATCTTTACATCGCCGACGTGAGGAATCATCGCATCCGCAAGGTGGACATGAAGGCGGGCACGATTTCGACGTTCGCGGGCACAGGCGAGCGGAAACCAACTCCCGATGGCGCGGTCTTCGCCACTGCCCCACTTCATGGCCCGCGCGCGCTGGATTTTGACAAAGAAGGCAGCTTGTGGCTCGCATTGCGTGAGGGCAACGCCATCCTGAAACTCGACCTCGCGAAGGGCACTGTCCATCACATCGCCGGCAATGGAACGAAAGGCTTCAGCGGTGACGGTATGCCAGCGAAACAGGCTTCACTCAACGGCCCGAAAGGCTTGAGCGTCGCTCCGAATGGAAACGTCTATATCGCCGACACGGAGAACCACGCGATTCGGATGATTGATGTGCGGAAGGGCACGATTCACTTGGTCGCTGGCACCGGCACGCGCGGCGACGGACCGGAGGGCGATCCAGTGAAATGTCAATTGGCCCGGCCGCACGGCGTGTTCGCGGACAATGACGGTTCGATTTTCATCGGCGACAGCGAGACGCATCGTGTCCGTGTGATTCGCGCAAACAGGTGAGCGATTGTCCTGGTGATGAAAACCACATTTTGGTCAGTGGTGATCTGAATATCGTGCGCGCCGAAGTTCGCGCAACCATAGGAGCAGCCATCATGTCTCAGGTTGCTCTGGCTCCTTCCGAAACGGACACGGAAATCGTCGTTGGGCTGTCAGACCGGAACGGAAACTTTGTCGCGCGAACTTTGCTGTTCCGTCTCGCCGTCGGATGGAGAGCCCGTCAGGTGAGGGGGTTCGTTCAGCCGAATGGCAATAGCTGGGACATTGCGGGAGCTGGCAAGAACAGATTCCCGCCGGACTCACTCCGAACTCATCAGGTGCAGCAGCGAACTGCGGATGGTGAGCGCGAGCAGATCATTGAGAACATCGAGAACGATGAACCTGCGCACCTGTCCCCAGATTTCAGTTTCATACGCCGTGCCGATGTGCAACAGCAGTGAATCCAGCATCTCACGAGTATCATCGCGGGCCAGGATACGCTCGAACCCGCGTCGGATTGCTGGATAAGACACGTGAGCGATATTCGTGTGCTCCAAGGTTGCGTCCAGAGCCAGCCGGAGAAGGACACGGATTTCCTCGGACGAAAGCCCAGCCTCGCCCGGCGTGGTTCGATTCGTCGCGCGCTTGGAGATGAGCAGGTAAAGGGCGCGGAACCGGATTTTTTGCGCCGGCGGTTCCAGCCAGGGTTCCGGTCGCAACAAGCTGAGCACCGCGCGGGCTGGGTCCGCCACATCGTTAACACGGTCCATGAGCGGCGTTCCCATGATGCGTTCGTCTTCCCACCAGCCAGGAATCTCTTCGAGCTTGCGGTGGCTTTCCCTCGCCATGCGCAGATCGAAATCCCGAATCAGGCGGATCTCCTTGTGGAGATAACTATAGGAGAGCGGAGTGAGCTCTGCTTTGCGCAAGCGCAGCGGCAGCGGCACCAAATCCGGAAGCACCAAGCGCACTTCCAGCCTGCCGCCGTGGCGTTCCAACGCGGCGAGCATGCACACGTCCCAACATCCCTCGATCCGCGGCAGGTGTTCGTGCAAGTTCATTCCCGCGAGCAGGGACACGGCCGCCGTGTGCGTAATCTCCCGACTCAGCAAAGGCGTCAGCCCGTGCCGGCTGGCAATCCCGTACAAAAAGTCATACGCGGTAATCTCCTGCTCGGCCTTGCTGGCGGACCACTCGGAGAATTGATTCGACGTGCATTGCCAGACGACCTGATCTTCGTGGCTCTCAATGCAACCAAGGCCGGTTTCGTAGAGCGCAAAAGCGTAGGCACTCCTCAGCAGCGCGCGGCCTCGCGGCCCTTTCCATTTTCCGTGCTCCTGCTCAAGCTCCCAGGGTTTGAGTTGCGCGCAACCCCAGCCGAAATATTCCGGGGCGACGCGATGGAGCGCGGTGAACGCCGACACGCCGAATCGAGACAGGATATTCGGAGAAACCTCGTCAAAAAGTCTCGCCCAACGGCGAAATGACCGCGCCGTTTCATAGGCCAGCTCGCCCGTCTCGGTGAAAAGCTGAGGCTCAGACGCCCGCACTTGTTCCAGGACGGTCCGGGCAACGCGGTCGAGCACTTCCCAAATGGCTTGATCACTGTCATGACAGACGCGTTGGGGGAGGGCGGAAACTTTTCCGAGGACTTCCGGCGGAAGATTGCCGGTGCCGATCTGTTCGAGGCACCGCCCCAGCACCGCTCGCCAATCCAGCAACCCGCTCTCGCGCATGAGTGAGGGCGCAACGCGGACGCCGAGCGACAGAAATGCGTCTTCCCAATCAGTGCGTCCGAAGGCCCCGATATTCCACCGAGGCTGGCTCTGTTCGAAAGTTACCAGCCGCAGCCCGTGCTTGATCTGCCAGAGCGCCGCGTGAATCAGCATCTCCGCCGCACGGTCATCGCTGAGTTCCTGCCGGAGCGTCAGCTTCCAGGGCCGCACGGGCGGGTCTTCTCCCCGCGTAATGCCGGCGAAAGCAATCTCCGGAACCGCGCTGGAACGGATGAGACGAAACCCCGCGCTTCTGAGCAGGTGACGCAAGTCGGCATTCTCGATGTCGGCACAGGTGCGCAAGCCAAATTTCTCGCAAAGCAGATAGCGCAGGTAAACCGGCGCGCGCCGGTCGAAAATGAATCGCTTCGCGCGGGAGAGAGAATTTAGAGCAATTGGCGGTGCCGCGTGAGAGAGCGGGCAGAGCAGCGATTTGGGGTAAGAACCGAGAAAGCCTTCGACCCCGGGCCTCACGCAATGCCAGGCGGCGAGGACCAAGACTTCGTCATAGTCGGGGGCTTTCTGCACATTGGGGACGCTCGCGATGGCGGCGGCCATGCGAAAGACCTTTTCGAAGTGGGCGATTTCAGGTCCCTCCGTGCGTGGTTCCTTTCCACGCAGATTCCGGAATTCCGCCTCCGCAAAAGGAAAACGTCCGGAGATGACCCGCGCTTTCTCCAGCACCAGGGCGTCGAACTCCGGCAACTGAATGCAAGCACGCGCCTCGTTTGGATCGCAGGAGATTGTGGAAGGAACCGGCCAGCCGTGCCTGAAAAGCAAATTGGCCGGTGCCGATGACGGCAGTGATCGCTGCGGCTCCGCCGACAGGCCTGAGGGCAACGGCGAGGTTGCCTCTTCCCCGGTCCGCGGATGCTCGTCGTGCGCGCACGACGGCTTGTCATCAGAGTCAGTCCACACAGCTATAGAAATTTCTATCACTCCTTGCATCCGGTGTCACCTGTTTCGTACCTGTTTCGTGGGGAATTTTCGTGAGCTCGAATCCTTAGCGAACGGAGCGCCGGCCTCCCGACACGGCGCGTTTCAAAGTCGCCGATACCAACAGGCCGTGCCCGGAGGCCGGCGCTCCGTTGCCAGGCGGTGACTTCACCCCGCAGTAGAGTTTGTTCGAGTCGCCAAGGATTCGAGCGTGAGGCATAGCCGCGGCAGTCGGCGATTCTTTTGCCGGACAGATTGTTTTCAATATCCAATATTCTTCACGGCTTGCGGCCCGAGGCGCTCGGCCAGTTGCGTCAGGTAGAGGCTTTGCGGTGTTACCGGTGTCCCGTGAGAATCCATTGTGCCCCCGGCGAGGTTCGGCTCTTTGTCGAACGGGCGCGGCATCGGACGGCTCTGGCCGATGCAGCCGATCATCCAGTTGACCGCGCCGGGCGGGTCCTGGATGACGAAACTCTCCGCCTCGCAATTCCACGCCACGCCCCAGCCCATGGTCCAGCCGTGGCCCGAACCCATCGCGCCGCGATTTCTAAAATCAAGCCCGCCGCCAGCGACGCGGCAATTATCGTAGAGCACGCCGGTGGTCCAGCGTTGGTGCGACTCGACGCGGCCATTGCCGCGAAAGGTGCAATTGAGCAGCACGATCGGTCCAGCCTGTCCGCCGCCCGTCGCCGAGTACCAAACATTGTCGCCAATGGCCGAGCAGCCATCCAACAAGACCTGGCCGGCATTCGGCGCGAACTCCGCCGGCTTGGACGAGCCTTGATGAGCAGCGAGGCGATTAACGGCCACGCGTTCCAGCGTCTCTTCACAAACCACGTCGCGCACCCAGCAATCCCCACCGCTGATGCGCAACGCCGTGAAATGCGGCTCGGTATGATTGATGGCCTGCGGCGGGCTTTCGATGCGCAGGTACTCGACGCCGGCCTGCGAAATCCGGGCCGGTGGTCTGATCTTCACGACGGAAGTTCCGGGCGGATTCAGGTATTTGGAATCGAACGAATCGGACAACGGAACATCAAGCGTGATTTTCCTTCCCGAAATCGCCGCGATCCTGCGCTCGGTGACAGTTGTGTTGCCCGCGCGAATCCAGGTTTGCGGACGGCCATCGCGCACGAGGTTGTGCATCTCCATGAACTTGATCCACG
>CAZNOE010000496.1:0-4927 GCA_964574525.1 uncultured Bifidobacteriaceae bacterium | reverse complement strand
AAGCGCCCGGAATCACAGTGTCGCTCAAGTTCTGGAACAGGACGCGGTTGGTTCGTCCATCGTTATTATGCGCCGTGGCTTCCAGCAGGAAGTAAGCGTTTGCAGGATAGAGCTGTTCGCTTAGGCCATTTTGAACCCAATCCACGCCGTTGCTGGAGACGTAGCCCTTGAAGATCGTCCCGACCCGCCGCAAGCGAATCCAGGAATTGGGATGGAGCGCCGGAACGTTGCCGTTGACGCCGCCCGCAATGCCCCAGCCAACGGTGCCGCCAGCCGTGGCGCTGCGCGTGCCGGTTTCAAAAATATTCCGACCGATGTTGGCGGAGCCGGGCTGTGTCGGGGGCGGCATCACAATGGCGTGCAGGTTGCGGCTGTCGAGGTCCAAGCTCTCGCGAACCATCAATCCACCCTTGGCACTACCGTCCGTGTTGTCGAGGCGAGCCACCTTCACGCGCTTGTCAAAGTTGCCCGCGATCTGCTGGAAGGCGAAATGGCCGTGATCGTTGTTGCCCCACACGTCGGAGCCGCCGCCGATCAACTCAAACTCGCCGGCGTTGCAACTGAAGGTCGAGCCGGCAGCAATCGGGTCCACGCCGGGGGTCCCGATGTCGGTCGGGGTCAGTCCCTGAACATTACCACCGGCGCTGGATGCGGGCGCGATGATGTTGCGGCCGGTCAGGTCCCGCACGTTATTAACCTGCACAGTGAATGCGCCACTGATCGGGGCGCCGAGCGCCAGTTGCACGGTTTTTCCATCGTAACGCAACGTCGCGTTGGTGACGGCGACGGCACCACCGTTGATGGTGTAATTGGCCGGATTGCTGGCCGTAATCGGATCCAATGCCTCATCGAAGCACAGGCCTGCGTCAAAGCTGTGGACGCTGGAAGCCGAGAGCAGGACCGGGCCGTTAGTGTCAATGTTCACCGTGAGTAACGCCACGCGGCTCGTGACAGAGCGGAAGTCATTACTGAGCACCAAAAAATAAGTCTTGCCGTTGTCGTTGGTGGACAGCAGCGGCGTGGTGTAGCTGGGACCATTGGCGCCGGAGATGGCCACGCCGTTTTCGTACCATTGCAAGCTCAACAGCGGCGAGCCGCTGGGAGTAACGCTGAAGGTGGCCTGACGGGCTTCGAGAATCGTCACATTGGCCGGCTCGGCGGGCGGAATGGACGCGGGCACATCGTAGCGCGAGAGGTGCTTCGCCGGGATGGGCGGGCTGCCGTTGGCCGGAATCGGATCACCCGGAATCTGCCAGGCGACACCGAGATTGTCGCCGCCACCGCCTTCTTTCATCATCGCCTCAATGTAGTAGCGCTGACCTTTCACGAGCGGGATGCCCGCGGGGAACAGAGTTTTGGATTGGTTCTCGGGCGCGGCCACGGTTCGGCCCGCCGGATTGCCGGCATTGCCAGTCCATTCCCGCGAATTGGCCCATACCGGCTCGCGCGCAATCAGCACTTTGTTGGCAGGGTTTTCGCCAGTGCTGAGATACAGGACTCCATTGTCGTCAGAAGACATGTAGAAGTGGTAGTTGCCCGAAACCGGCGCGGTGACGTAGCCCAGGAATTGCACGGCGTAGTTGTCGCGAACACCCGGCGGTGTCTCGAACAACGTTGGGAAATCGATCACGTCCGGGAGGTTCGGGAACTTCAGATTGTTGGTAAGGTCCGCTATGGCCGTGCCGGTGATATCGTCGAACTCATGCCGCCGAATGGAGCCGTCCGCGGTGATGATGGCAAGCGAGGAGCCCGGCGCGCCCGGATTGAGCGTATTCGGAGTGAACGCGCGGTCGCGGACAGGGTTGACCAGACTCAGGATGGTCCCGTTCGTAACCGGTCCACACGTGAAGTGGACCGTCTGGCCGTCGGGATCCAAAGTGGCGGTGAGAATGGCCGCGCCATTGCCCAGACTGTAATTCGTGATGGCCTGGGCATCGGCACTATTGACCTGCTCCGAATACACAAGGTCAACGCTCGTTGGCGGGATACCGACACCAAAGGCAGAAACCATTACCGGAGGATTCGTGTCAACGATGATACTTAGCGTTGCGACGCGGCTGGTGACCACGCTGAAGCTGTTGCTGATCACTGCAAAGAACGTTGCGTTGTTGTCAGCCACGTTAACCGCGGAGATCGCATACTTGCCGGCGTTGGCGCCGGGGATTTCGGCTCCGTTGCGGTACCATTGGAAGAACCAGGGATTGGCGCCGACGACTTTCACCGCAAAGCGTGCCGGAGCCCCTTCGTTAGTCGTCACATTGGAGGGTTGGTTTAGCACAGCAACCGCCGTGTTTGTTGCGGCCGGGGTTAATGCCCACTTCACGGCAGCATCCAGCAGTGCCTGCCCATCGGCGTTGTACCCACTGGCGGCCGTGGTGGCGTTAAAGAAAAACGCCAGGCGCCGACCAAGAGTCACCGTCGCGTCATCCGCCAGGCGCGCACCGGCCTCATAAGCAAAAATGGCTGTCCGACCGGAATCCACGTGACCTTCGGTAGCATTCGTGGCAATCAGGATGGCGTCGCTTCCGTAACTCGCGGGGTCCGACCCCGAAGAAAAGACGCCCGAAGTCGTCGTTACGATTAGCGGGCCTTCGGAGTTGCCGGCACCCAAGGGATGGCTCCGGCCGGCAGCCGTGAGATAAAGGTTGGTCTGGCCACCCGTATTGCCGAACGAGGTGGAGGACTGCAAAAGCAGTTCATCATGGAGCGCGGGTTCGTAGTTGATGATCGGCACGGCGTTAGTTCGCAGGACCGTTTGGCAAAGAGTGGCCAGCGGCTGGTTACCGCTGCCTACGCTGGAGGAGATAATGATCAAGTCTTTATTTGTGAGCAGCGTCTCCAGACCCGGATCCTGGTCATCAGCCAGCGTAACCGTGTGCCCTTGACCCCGGAGACGACTGACGACTTCGCGGTCATTGGCGTTGTTAGCCGTGCCATCGGCCCGGATGGAATCCACGACGAAGAGAATCCGGGCCGAGAGGGCGGCCCAGGATACGGCAGCATCGAAGAGCGTGACGCCAGCGTCTGTGGCGTTGCGGAAAGTGTCGTTGGCCAGGAACAAATTCACACGCCTTGCCGGAGCATTGGTAATGCGGGCAGGGTGCAGCAGATCGCCTTTCTCATAAGCGAAAATGGTGGCGTTGCCGCTGCTGGCGCCGGTGGCGATCACCTTGGCACCTGGAAAAGGCACGGCCAGCGCGGATACGTCGCCGGCGACACTCAACACGGTCGTCAACCCGGCGGGCAATCCGCCGGCCAAGGCATGAGTCGGATCCGTGATTCGAATCTGGGTCTGGCTGGTCAGGACCGCGCCACCAGCGTTGTTCGAATCCGTACCCAGGTCGTCATAAATTCCAGTTTCCCAGTTAACGATCGGCACGGGCACGGCGGTGAACTTCGTGCTGACGGCGGTTGAACCAACGGTCGAGGAGATCACGACCAGGTCTTTGCCGTCGGCATTGGTGGTCGCCGAGACACTGTCCACGACCCGCGTGACATTAAAGCCCAGCAAGCCGAGGCGGTTTGAGATTTGCAGGTCGCTCGTTGAAGATGCGGCGCTGGTGACGAACAACGCCTGCTTTTGAGCATGAGCCGCCAGACTGAACAGGCAAACCAGAGCTGTAAGGATGGTCTTTTTCATAGATTTATTCTCCGAGGATTCGAGCGTTGAAACTCCGCCGAGGAACCTGCGGAGCAGGGGTTTGAATCTTTCTGTTCCGCAGCACGCAACCAAGCGGCAAACCTTCGGTGAAGCAGAAGACATAGAGGTCGTTAGACAGGTGCGATTAGCAAATTCCGCATTTGGAATATGACCAGACTTACCGGACAGCAGCCGGGAGCCAAGCCGCCATTGGTAGGAGTGGCGGATAGGAGTTTCGACCTATTCTCAAAGTCGTGGCATAAGAAGGCGTGAAGATCGGCATCCTTGTCCGGCCAGAGATTCCGACCGCGGAAACTGCTGTTCCCCGCCTGGCAGTTGCCGGTTAATCGAGGGTCAGGATCCCGCGTCGGAGTGCGGAGGTGGCAGCTTGCGTGCGATCTTTGACCTTTAACTTCGCGAGAATGCTGTTGACGTGGTTTTTGACGGTGCTCTCCGTGATGACAAGGCTCGAGGCGATTTCCTTGTTGCTCATGCCGTCAACAATGAGCCGGAGCACTTCAAATTCCCGCGTGCTCAAATCGGACTGGGGCAGCCGCTGAGCCAGGCGCGCAGCCACCGCGGGTGAGATGCAGTACTGTCCGTTGTGAACGGCACGGACGGTTTCGGTGAATTGGGCCCCGGGAATGTCTTTGAGCAGATAGGCGCGAGCGCCCGCTCGTAATGCGCGATAGATGTTTTCGTCGCCATCGTAGGTTGTCAGCACAATGATGCGAGCGTCGGGAAAATCGGCGCGGATGGCGGAGGTCGCTTCGACGCCCCCCATTTCCTGCATGCGCAAATCCATCAGGACGATGTCCGGACGATGCTTGCGGAATTGTTCGATGGCTTCTTTTCCGTTGGCAGCCTCGGCCACCACCGTTAGATCGGCTTGCGCGTCAATCATGCTGCGCAGGCCCATGCGAACGACCAGATGATCGTCCACCACCAGGATGCGGATGGGATTGGTTTTTTTCAAAGTTTTAGTCCTGTGTTTTCGCTGTTTGGTTGGTGGGAATCTCCATTACGACGTCCGTTCCTGCGCCGGGACTGCTCCGTATCGCGATCTTGCCGCCGATCTGTTTGGCCCGCTCACGCATTCCGATAAGGCCAAAATGCCCTCCATTGGCCGCCATCAGTCCATTGGGTTCAAACCCCTGGCCGTTGTCGTGAACGCTGAGCCGGACGAACGTGGGTTGATAATCAAGCACGATGCGAATCTGGGTGGCCTGCGAATGTTTGAGCGAGTTGGTGATCGCTTCCTGCCCAACTCGCAAAAGGTTGTCTTCA
>CAZNOE010000495.1:0-4952 GCA_964574525.1 uncultured Bifidobacteriaceae bacterium | reverse complement strand
TCCGCCTTCCCCGCGATGTCCCACAGCGCCATCTCGACGGCGGCCTTGGTGAAATGGTTGGCCGCGAACGCCCGATAAAACAGGTGGGTGAGCCGCGTGACTTTGAGCGGATTCTCTCCGACCAGCATTGGTTCAAGGTAGGTACGAATCAAATGCGCGCCCGTGACTTGATCTTCACCGCTCCAGCGCGGCGTGCACGACACTTCGCCGAGGCCGATGATACCTTCATCTGTGTGGACCTTGACGAGCAGGAATGGCGAAACCATGTGCGCCCCATCGCGTCCGCTGCGGATGGCGAACTCCGCCTTCAGCGGCACGCGAATGGGAATCGTTTCAATGCGGGTGATTTTCACAGAGGAGAATTCCCCGCGCGAAGTGGATGGCGCTCGATTCCGCGCGCCTCTCCAGCGGTGACGATGTCCGTGTCGGTTGGCATGGTTTACTCAAAAGGTGAAGAAGTATTGGTGGGTTGAGATTGCTTTGCGTGCTTTGGCACGACGGCCTCAAACGCGGCGGGGTCGAAGTGTTCTGCCAGCGAAGGTGAGGGGATGTCCGGCAGGTCGTGCCTATGCCGTGCGGCATATTCGCTCGCTGCGATCTGGATCATCGCTCCGTTGTATTGGCAAGTCCGCAGGTAATAGTCCTGCTCTGCGATAGGCCTGATTTCCGGGTGAAGGAAATCAGAATTCGTTTGAAGCAGCGCCAGACAGTAGGTCGCGCCCATTCTGATCACTTTCTCGCCGTTGGTAAGAGCGCTGTTGAGCGCCGGAATGGCGGGGTTGCCAATCCGGGCAAGCAGGTAAGGAATGTGCGGTTCGGGGGGCTGTTCGTTGGTCAGCAAGTTCACGAGCGTGGGAATGACAGGAACCCCGGCTGGGCCAAGAGCATCGCAGGCGATGAGGCCGCGTTGCCGCCGCCTGCGCGGATCCTCAAAGTTCAGCTTGAGCACCGACTGCTTGGCTGCAAGTTCGCGCAGCTTCCGTCTGAAAGCTGATTCTTTGTACCGAAGCAAGCCGATGACCGCCGGTGCCGCGTTTGTCCCAATATTACGGATGGCCGCAACGGCGGTCGCCCGATCTTCCAGCGTGTCCTGCCCGAGTTTTGCGAGCCAAGCGCTCAACCGCTTTCCTCCGTAGGCAGGCTCGTGTGCGAAAGGCATGCCAAATATCAAGGCGATAACTCCGCCGGCGATCAGAACGAACAACGCAATTCGCTTTTGGCCACTCATGACATCACGAGGTATGACGCAACTCGTCCAAGACTTCGAGGATATTTCGTTGCAGAACCTCCGCCGCGTTCTGCCCGAACGGCGAGTTCTCGACTTCGTAGCCGCCTTTCGTCCACTCCTCAGCCGTGGGCATGTAGGCCATGCGTCCATTCGTGTAGCCGCACATGAAGGTAACTGGAAACGGCGACGCGCGTTTGATCTCCATCCCAATTTCACAGAACGGCTCGATGTTGCAGCCTACGAGCGCCACGTCGCCGAACGTGATGAAGTTCGTGCGCACGCCGGCGCTGGTCTCGCCGCCGAAGTCGTCAGTCATGCGCAGTTGAATGTCCGCGCGGCGGGCCATGTAAATCGCTTCGGTAACGGCCGCTTCGTCGTTCTTCTCGCGGGCGGCTTTGAGTTTGGCTTTCCAGAATTCCAGTTTCTCCGTCGCCGCGTTTTTCTCTGGCAACGCTTCGCGGAGCGGAACGAGAGTTTCCTTGTCCGCGACTCGCAGCGGCAACGCGGGTCGCACCGCGAATTCGGAATCGTACATTCCCAGCGGCGCGCCGGAGGGAATCACTTCGCGAAACTTCACGGACGAAGGAATGCTTTTCAGACCGATCGCCACGCGCGCCACTTCATGGCCGAGCACCGCGCCGAGTTGGCGATAAACGTTTGTGTCTGCTTGAAAACCTTGCACCGGTCCCTGGTTTCCCGCCGAACCGAGCAGAAAGACGCACCTGCCGCCGACTGCTTCTTCGACGACACGCTTCATCGCGCCCGCGTAATCCGGCGTTATGAGCCGGTTGGCCGGGCCCATGATGGTTCCGTGGCAGGCGTAGTTGACGAGCGTGGCAAGGGGCGCATCGGAAGGACGAGTTACACGAGTCCCTGACTCCCCGAATGAGATGGGGACTCGTGTAACTCGTCCTTCCGAATTGATTGCGTCAAACCGAACGACAACGACTTCGTGATCGCACGGTCCGTCGGGATTCACGCCGAGAAATCTTTCCCCCGCCGGCGTGATGCAGCGACGATTTGAATTGATATGACATTCGCCGCGACCGACGCGCATTTCTACGGGCTGCAAACTGGCCAGCGCCTCGCTCGCGGCTTCGGCGCACCAGCGCGAAAGATCTTCAAACCACGGCCCGACCATTTCATAGCCCTTCTCGATCCAGCTTTTGTAGGGAACGGGTCCGGAGTGCGTGTGCGTGGCGCAGGCGCGGATGTTTTGCACCGGCACGCCGGTCGCTTTGCTCACAGCGGCCCGAATCTGATCGGCGCGTTCGTTGGTGAGGATTTGGATGTCAACATCGAGGATGATTGCCGTCGTGGCGCCCTCCGAGAGCGCGAGCGCGGTCGTCCACAAATCCAGGTCAATGCCCTCGGCCTGTTCGTGTTTCTGCGTGCCCCAACCGCCATGCGCGATGTTCGGCGGCGGATTTGTGCAGCGGCGACCGGTGCCAGCGAGTAAGTGTAAGTGCGTTGGTTTGAAACTCATAGCAGACTTGCCAGACACCGTAGCAAATTCGAACATTGAGAATAAGGGCGTGCCTCGAGAATTTCCAGCCTGCAATTCATCGAGAAACTGCTGTAGCGAATCTGCTTGCTGCGTTTAGAGTGACAATCTAATCTACGCTTAAGCAACCGATGGGAATTCCTCATTTGCAACCCCTCGGTGAACGAAAAGTTGCGCTTTAGCGCATTTCTTATGGTGCAATACGTTGTGGGATTTCTTTTCGACGACAAAGCCCAGCGTGTCGCGCTCATTGAAAAGCAAAAGCCCGAGTGGCAGCTAGGCAGGCTGAACGGTATCGGGGGAAGGATAGAGCCCAATGAAACGCCGCATGCCGCAATTGTTCGTGAGTTTGAGGAGGAAGCTGGTATCACCATTCATAACTGGCGACTATTTTGTGACCTTAACTGTTCTCACGGAAGAATCCATTTTTTTGAAGCTCGAGGAAGTTTTGAGATCATGAGCAAGACATCTGAAATCGTGGCGTGGTATCAAATCAAGGATTTGTCATCTCTGCCTATATTGGAAAACCTCCATTGGTTGATCCCGTTAGCTTTGGATTCGGGCAGACTGTTAGGCTTTTTCAACGAATCGCACGTAACAGCCTTTGAAGTCAGAGCAACCTAGTCACACTTAGAGCCATTTCATGGAGATCGCTTTCTCCACAGTTTCCAACGAATCTGAATCCGCTTCCAGTGGCTGATGCGGGCTTCTGCGCTGAATCCCATGGCTTTCGTGAGCAAACGCCAGCCCCATATACCAGCTAAGATTGTGCATGCTGAAGAGACGATGTACATCGTCATAACGAAGTTTCCCCATTTTAAGTCATTGGCCATAGCAAACAGACTGTTTGCATACAGCGAGGTCGAAGATGCAAAAACAAGACCCGCGAAGTAAGTAAGGGCAAGATGTCTTTGGGTTAATTCATTCGACGCGACCTCACAATCTAGTTCAGCTTGCTCAAGGCTTTTTAAGTCCAGTTGACGGCGCTCGTGAAGATAATGACGCCCCCAAAACATGGGTCGCCACTCGTTGTACACGGGGAAACTAGAATCGAGGTACGCCTCTTGCAGAATCTCGATTAGAGATCTGTGGCCAGATTCGTGATCATGAAAAGGTTCTTTCGCATGTCCACATAAGACCCGTCCTTGAATTAAGCGAAACCGCTTTGGAAGCACGACATAAAGGTAGAGGTTTTGGATCTCGATGTTTCGGGTCGCCACTCTGAGACTCCACCGGGTCTTAACGATGCCCTCAATCTGAGGGCAACGTTGCTTCCAATGGATCCATGTGCTTACTGCCTCTCCTGGTTCACACGGTGCGCCAAGATCGACCGCAACAGAAGTTGCTGCGCGAATGTCCTCGGGAGGTGAGACAGGACTAAGTTCTGCCAAATGTTCACGAATCTTCAAAAGCTCTCCTCCGATAAGGCTCTTATGAAAGCCTCCTTCCAAGCGCTCGTATTTGTTCAAGAAACGGTGACAGACGACAGCGTCATGAAAAAACTCAGTGCGGGACTTCATCGAGTCTTTAATGTACTCATTCTCGTCGAACAACAGTTGGAATGTTCCTCCCTCCGTGTTTACCACATCCAAATAGCACTCCGCGACGCCAGTGGTTAATCCATCTGGGAAGATTGTCAATGCGGCCTTCGTTAACTGGTGCGTGCTTCCATCGCCGATAAAAACGATTTTCATTTTGGCTTTCTCTTCTTTGAGATCGTCAGCACTCTGTTGACTCGTGATTCGTAAGAAATGTGTTCGTTAAGGAATCGCCGCAACATTACTCGATCATCATCCGAAGGCTCGCTTTCGTCGGCCCATTCTCGAGAAAGAACAATCAACGCTGAATCATAAATTAGCTGGTTTCTGCGCCAAGATGCGAAATCAACGACTCCGTCGAAATCTGTCGCCTTCACATCGCAGTCCGGATGTTCCAGCCGGATCCAGCTTTCGAGCGCCTCCGCTGTCAAAGCTGAAGCACTGTCGCATTTGCTACGAAAGACATACTTGTGCAAAGATAGTAGGGAACACCTCTCTGACCATAGCGAGAGTACCACGATACCATCGTGCTTGATCAGATTCAGAATACGTCTGAGAGCTTTTTGGGGTTCTTTCAAGTAGTATAGTGACTGTATTGAAAGGACAACATCAAACGATCCTCGGAGGCCGAGTTGACTCATATTAAATGTTACCGGGACGGGGAGGTGGACGAGGGGTCCGC
>CAZNOE010000494.1:0-4956 GCA_964574525.1 uncultured Bifidobacteriaceae bacterium | reverse complement strand
CAAACCCGCCCGAGCGCGACGCGTAACTCAGGACGTTGAAGAAATCTCCGGTGCCCGTCACGAAACCGTTGGCGAACGAAACCTGCAACGCGCCGTCCAAGATGACTGGCCCGTTGACGACCAACCGGTCATGCTGGTTGCCCGGCGCGCGACCGCCGATTTCAATCTTCAAAGTCCCGGCGCTGGTCTGCGTGTAACTGCCGTTGATGGTGATCGTTCCCGGCAAACCGCCCGGACTGATTTCCGCCCCGTTGACGACTGGCGCGTCGATCATCCCGCTGCCCGAAAGCGCACCCCCGTTGAAGTTGAACGTATTTCCGCTCAGTGAGCCGCCCGCGAGGCGTGTGTCACCCGTCGCTTGTGTAAAGTTGTTGAAACTGAGCGTGCCACTTTGTACTTCCACGACGCCGGTGTTGAGGAAAGCGAAACCCGTGCCGCCGCTAATAAAACTCGTGCCGCCGCCACTGGACTTGCGCAACACTCCCCCGTTATCGAACAGGTTGCCCGAGCACCCGCCGGCGTTGCCGACGTTGCGGTCGCCCTGAATGTCAAACACCCCGCCTGCCAGATTGCGGATGACCCCGCCGCAGAGAGTGAACCCGCTGCCCGTCAAGCGTACCGTGCCCGCGTTGGTCAGCACGCCGTCCAGTTCCTTGGCCGCGCTACCGGCGATGTTCAGCATCCCGTTGCTGACAATCGTCAGCCGAGCCGCGCTCGCAATGTAGCCATCCGTCCAGTTCAACGTGCCGCTCAGAGTGCTCGTGCCGGTGAGCGTACCGCCGGCCAGTTCCGCGTTCTGCGAAACAATCGCGCCGTTGAACGTCATGCTGTTATCCAGCAGGTTGGTGCCGGCTCCGCTGAACAGCGTGCCGGTGCTGAAGGTGCTGCCGCTGCCGTGATTCAACCAGCCGCTTTGCGCCTCGACTGTGCCCGTGTTCGTCAGCGGCACATTGAGGAAACTGGTGCCCAAGCCACTGGACTTGCGCAGCAGGCCCGCGTTGTCGAACAAGTTGCCCGAGCAACTACCGGCGTCGCCGATGGTGCGGTCGCCCTGAATGTCAAATACCCCGCCCACCAGATTGCGGATGACGCCGCCGCAAAGAACAAACCCGCTGCCCATCAATCGCACCGCGCCCGCGTTGGTCAGTACGCCGTCCAGTTCCTTGGTCACACTGCTGCTGATGTTGAGCACCCCGTTGCTGGTAATCGTCAGCCGCGCCGCGCTCGCAATGTAGCCATCCGTCCAGTTCAACGTGCCGCTGAGAGTGCTCGTGCCGGTGAGCGTACCGCCGGCCAGTTCCGCGTTCTGCGAAACAATCGCGCCGTTGAATGTCGTGCTGTTATCCAGCAGGTTCGTGCCGGCTCCGCTGAACAGCGTGCCGGTGGTGAAGGTGCTGCCGCTGCCGTGATTCAGCCAACCACTCTGGACCTCTACCGTGCCGGTGTTGGTTAGCGCTACGTTGATGAAACTGGTGCCGGCACCGGCGGATTTGCGCAGCAGGCCCGCGTTGTCGAACAAGTTGCCCGAGCAACTACCGGCGTCGCCGATGGTGCGGTCGCCCTGAATGTCAAATACCCCGCCCACCAGATTGCGGATGACGCCGCCGCAAAGAACAAACCCGCTGCCCATCAATCGCACCGCGCCCGCGTTGGTCAGTACGCCGTCCAGTTCCTTGGTCACACTGCTGCTGATGTTGAGCACCCCGTTGCTGGTAATCGTCAGCCGCGCCGCGCTCGCAATGTAGCCATCCGTCCAGTTCAACGTGCCGCTGAGAGTGCTCGTGCCGCTGAGAGTGCCGCCGGCCAGTTCCGCGTTCTGCGAAACAATCGCGCCGTTGAACGTCGTGCTGTTATCCAGCAGGTTGGTACCGGCTCCGCTGAACAGCGTGCCGCTGCCGAACTTGCTGCCGCTGCCGTGATTCAGCCAACCACTCTGGACCTCTACCGTGCCGGTGTTGGTTAGCGCTACGTTGATGAAACTGGTGCCGGCACCGGCGGATTTGCGCAGTAGTCCCGCGTTGTCAATAAGCTCACCACTGCAAAATCCGTTGCCGACGGTACGGTCGCCTTGAATGTCAAACACCCCGCCCGCCAGATTGCGGATTGCCCCGCCGCAAAGAACGAATCCGCTGCCCGTCAACCGCACCGTGCCGGCGTTGGTCAGCACGCCGTCCAGTTCCTTGGCCGCACTGCCGGCGATGTTCAGCACCCCGTTGCTGGCCATCGTCAACCGGGCCGCGCTGCCAATGTAGCCCTCCGTCCAGTTCAACGTGCCGCTGACGGTGCCTGTGCCCGTGAGCACGGCCCCGCCCAAGTTCGCGTTCTGCGAAGCAACCGCGCCATTGAACCTGACTGTACCGCGATCCAGCAGGTTGATGCCAGCACCGCTGAACAGTGTGCCCGAGTTGAACGCGCTGCCGCTGCTAAAACTCAACCAACCCTGCTGCACCTCCACGGTGCCATTGTTCGTTAGCGCTACGTTAATGTAGCTGGTGCCGCCACCGCTGGACTTGCGCAACAATCCTGCGTTGTTGAAAACCTCACCGCCACAGAATCCGTTGTAAATCGTGCGGTCGTTCTGAATCTCAAACACGCCGCCCGTGAGATTGTAGATTTGGCCGCACACCATGAACCCGCTGCCCGTCAAGCGCGCCGTGCCCGCGTTGGTCAACACGCCGTAGAGATATTTGTCTGCGCCGCTGCCAATGTTCAGCACCCCGCCGCTGGCAACGGTCAACCGGCCCGCGCCACCGATGTTCCCCGCCGTCCAGTTCATTGTCTCTGAAATACCGACATCCGCGCCCGAGATTTGCCCTCCATTGAGCGTCAGGCTGCGGAACGAAAAACCTGCCGGAGGGATCACAGTCCCTTGATTGACGATGACGCTGTCGTTCGCAGAAGGCACTTGATTCGGGCTCCAATTGTTTGCGTTGGACCAAGCACCCGAGCCGCCGACCCAGGTGATTGCCGTGAGCGTGGTGAAAGAGAACGGCCCCGACCATTCGCCGAAGTAGTCAGGACTGCGAGCGTGAACTTGCCAGTAATAATTGGTGCCGCCTTGCAGGACGACATCGTTGATGCTGTAAGAGGTGGCTGGTGTCGTTGCGTTCACAACGCATCCAGTGCAAGTCCCGACTGTCGCGTTCGTCGGCAAAGCTGCAAAATTCGCCGCGACGAGAACCCGATACGATGTCGCCCCAGAAACGGCAGACCAAGTCAGCGTGGGCGTCGTTGATTGGCTGGTGGCACCATTGGCTGGCGCAATGAGCGTAGGCGGCGGAAGATTTGATGACCCGCCGCCGCTGGCTTGCAGCGTGATTGGTTGAGGCGCGTAGAGATAGCGGCTGTGGTTCCCATCTGAAATTCGCGTATAAACAAAGTACTTCCCCGGCGACGCGCCTGTGGTGTTCCACTGAACGGTCTGCTTGAAAATGGCACCAAACGTCAACACCTGCCGGTTGGTAACAACACACACTGCCCCGGCATCGTAAGGATTTTGGTTCGTGTCGAGGTAGAAGGTGTTCGTGGACGAATTGGCGTAGTCCTGACAGGCGTACTGGAAGGTGACTGTTTCGCCAATGACGACGGGCGCTGAAGCGTCGTGTGTGAATGTAATGGCGTTTGGCCAGCTTGCGACCGGCTGGAGCGGTTCGCGGTTCAAGTTCACGTCGTACTGGTAATCCCAGCTCTGGTTCCACCCGGAGCCGATCATCGCGGTTCCGTCCGGGTTCGCCGAACTCCTTCGATCCCCACCGCCCAAACGGCTGTAGTAGAAGCCTGCATTCGTGCCTTGGTGTTCCGCCGGGAGCCACCAGTTCTGGCGCTCGGTCGGGCTGATGATTGCCAAAGTATCTGAAGTGGTCTGACTCAGATCGACGGTCCCATGGTACCAAAGATGAACATTCGCGTGCTTCGGTTGCGGGTTCGCCGAACTATCATACCCGCCGTCAAGGGAAGTCAGATGCCTGTTGTAGGCGCCCTCAATGGGCTGTCCGCCCACGAAATTGATCGTCTGGTAATAATTGTCTGCAAATAGCACGTTCTCGTACACGTTCACAGGCTCATCCCTGAGAGAAGGATCGGGGCACGATCTAATCGGATAGGGATCCAGCGTCGTTAAATGATCAATCCAAACTCCGTTCGTCCCCAACATCCTTGCAAGCTCCGCCATCACCGAGGCCCCACGACTATGACCAACCAGGTGGATTGGCAGTTCTGCAAGCGGGTTTGACAGGCTCCCATCTGTGGCAGCATTCGGGGTAAGCAGTGCCGGAGCAACCACCCGTGCAATGAATCTCGTTGGCGTTAGCCCAATGCAGTCCACCGGGTCGCCACTGTCAACATCGGACCAATTCACTTTGACAATTGCCTCATGGTTCGACAAAGAATTCAGGGAAGGTGATCCTGCATCATGCACGAACGACTGAAGCCTTGGCGGTCCAGGAAAACCAGACTCGACCGTCAACGTAAACTGCGCAACCTTGTTCAGTCCGCCGAGGCGATCTGCAATCGCATTGGCCATCGCATCAATCCACGTCCCCGTTTCATCATTGTAGCCATGCGCAATGACGGTGACGCCCGCGCCGAAACAAACCGTCGTCGAAGTGAAAGCCAGCAGCCCGCAAGCGATTCCGCACCGGATTGAGCGTTTGTGCGCCATACCCTTTGAAAGCAATTGTGTTCGTATCAAAGCGCGCCACGAGAAGCAAGCGGTTTTCCGGTGCGTCTGCGCGTGGTTTCATCAAAAGCTTTCGTCGCATGAAGGAGGGAAAGACCAATCAGACCAACCGCCAAATCTGGACACCACCGTTTACGCCGGTAGCATCTAACCGATGACGCTCGCCGAAATCCTCGCCAACGAAGAATTGCGCCAGCAGGAATTTCCGGTCGCACGCGACAAGATTTTCCTCGCGCACGCCGGCGATTGCCCGTTGCCGCGGCGCGTGGCCCGGGCCA
>CAZNOE010000493.1:0-4964 GCA_964574525.1 uncultured Bifidobacteriaceae bacterium | reverse complement strand
CCTGAACCATTTCGACTTCAGCGCCCGGCGCGTGGCCGAGAGCGTGGACGTGAGCTTGCATCGTCTTGGCACCGATCATCTCGACATCATCCTGTGCCACGACATCGAGTTCGTGAAGCTGCCCCAAATCGTGGACGAAACCATTCCCGCGCTCCGCAAGATTCAGAAGGCCGGCAAAGTGCGCTTCGTCGGCTTCAGCGGTTATCCGCAAAAGATTTTCCGCGTCATCTGCGACCAGACCGACGTGGATTGTGTCCTCAGTTACAACCAATACACGCTGCAGAACACGCGCTTTGCTGATGAGACGATCCCGTATCTGAAAGCCAAAGGAATCGGTGTGATGAATGCCGGCCCGTTCAGCGCGCGATTGCTGACCAACGCGGCGCTGCCTTCGTGGCTCAAGGAGCCGGAAAACGTGAAAGCCGCCGCGCGCCGGGCGGCCGAACATTGCGCGAAGCGGGGGGTGGACATCGCGAAGCTGGCGCTCCAGTTCTCGCTCGCCAATCCCGACATCATGACCACCATCGCCGGCAGCGCGAACCCGGCGAATATCCGCCAGTGGGCGCAATGGGCCGTGGAACCCCTCGACCGAGAGTTGCTGGCTGAGGTCCAGGAGATATTCAAACCGGTGAAAAACATTGGGCATGTTGAAGGATTGGTGGAGAACAACTGATGAAAGCTCTCCAACTGGAAAAACCGCAGCAGTTCCGTTTCATTGAAACGCCCGAACCGTCCGCGCCCGGTCCCGGCGAAGCGCTGGTGCGCGTTCAGCGCGTGGGGATTTGCGGCACGGATTACAGCGGTTTCCTCGGCAAGATGCCGTTCTTTTCTTATCCGCGAATTCCGGGGCACGAGCTTGGCGTCGAGGTTTTGGCCGTTGGCGCGGGCGTGACAAACGTGAGGCCCGGCGATCGTTGTTCCGTGGAGCCGTACATGAATTGCGGCCAATGTTTCCCCTGCCGCAAAGGCAGCAGCAACTGTTGCGAAAATCTCAAGGTCCTTGGTGTGATGATGGACGGCGGTTTGACCGAGCGCATGCTTTTGCCGGCGCACAAGCTGCATCCGGCCAACAGACTTTCGCCCGAACAATGCGCGCTGGTTGAAACCCTCGCCATTGGCTGTCACGCCGTGAATCGCGGGAACCCGGTTGTCGACGAGCATGTGCTCGTCATCGGTGCCGGGCCGATTGGCCTGTCGGTGATTGAGTTCGCCAAGCTTTCGGGCGCAAAAACCATCGTGATGGACCTCAACAAACAGCGGCTGGAATTCGTCCGCGCGAAAATGGGAGTGCCCGACACGATTTGCTCGAAGGGCGACGGCGGAGAATTGGTGGCGCTGAAGGAGATGACCGGCGGCACGCTCGCGCAAGTGGTGGTGGACGCCACGGGCAGCAACAAGTCCATGGCGGACGCGATGAGGTATTGCAGCTTCACCGGCCGGCTGGTTTATGTCGGCATCACGCAGGCCGATGTGGCCTTCCCGCACGCACCGATGATGCACCGCCGTGAGTTGACGCTGCTCGCGAGCCGCAACGCGCTGCCGCCGGACTTCACACGCATCATCAAGCTGATCGAGGCAGGCCGGATTGACACGCGCCCGTGGATCACGCATCACGCGACGTTCACTGAACTCATTGAGAAATTCCCCACGTTCATCAGACCGGAGACGGGCGTGATCAAGGCCATCGTGGAAGTTCCATAACTTTCCCATGCGATCTGCGGTCACCATTTCTCTGGTCTCCGAAGCGCGAGGCGGGCCGTTTGTTTTTTGGGACGACCTCGCGGCAGGTTGTGCGCGTGCGGCGGAACTGGGTTTTGAAGCGGTGGAAATTTTCCCAACGGAAGCGGCGGCGCTGGACGTTGCGAGTGTCCGAAAGCTGCTTGATGAGCACGGCTTGAAGTTAACCGCCGTGGGAAGCGGCGCCGGATGGGTCAAGCACAGGCTGCGCCTCACGGACCCGGATCCGCTGGTTCGCCAGAAGGCAATTAAGTATGTCGCCGAGATTGTTGACGTGGCAGGCGCGCTCGGCGTACCGGCGATCATCGGCTCAATGCAGGGCCGCTGGGGCGACGGCGTGACACGCGAGCAAGCGGTGGGTTGGTTGGGCGAAGCGCTGGATGGACTCGCGGAGCGCGCGGCACGTCACGGCGCCCCGTTGCTTTATGAACCGTTGAATCGCTATGAAACAAACTTGTTCAATCGCCAAGGCGACGCCGCTGAGTTTCTGCTCGGCTTGCGATTGCGAAACGTCAAATTGCTGTGCGACCTGTTCCACATGAACATCGAAGAGTCCTGCATCGCGGATGCGCTTCGTGCCGCCGGCCCGCTCGTGGGTCACGTGCATTTCGTGGACAGCAACCGGCAGGCGATAGGCTCGGGGCACACGGATATGGCGCCGATCATGGCCGCTTTGCGGGAGATCAGATATGCCGGCTACCTTTCCGCGGAGATTTTGCCTTTGCCGGACAGCGTTTCAGCGGCGCGGCAGGCGATGGAAAGTTTTCGTCGCTGGACGGCGGCCTGATACATTTTCGCCATGCTCAGGCATCAACTCATTCACCCCCGGATCATCGAAGTGCTGGCCCGCGCCGGTCATCACGCGCGCATTCTGATCGCCGATGGAAATTATCCGGCCTCGACCAAGAAAGGCCCGTGCGCAGAATTGGTGTGTCTGAATCTCTCGCCGGGCATCGTGACGGTCGCGCAAACGCTCAGCGCGCTGCTCAGTGCCGTGCCGGTGGATCGCATGAACACGATGGGCATTCCCCCCGACGATCCTTACGCGCAAAAAGGCGAACCACCGGTCTGGGAGGAATATCGGCGCATCATCGCGAGCGCGGGCTTGAAGCTAAAACTGGAGCCGATTCCGAAGTGGGATTTCTACGAAGCGGTCATTTCGCCGGACCACGCGCTGACGATTCAGACCGGCGATCAGGCGCTATGGGCCAATGTGCTTTTGACGATGGGTTGCCGCACGGACTGAAACCGAAGCGACCGTGATGCGAATTGACAGCCACCAACATTTCTGGCGGTTCAATCCGGCGGAATACGGTTGGATGAAATCCGATTGGCCGATCCGCCGGGACTTTTTGCCGGTGGATTTGGAAAAGGAGTTGCGCGCCCGAAACCTGGACGGCTGCGTGGCCGTGCAAGCGCGCCAGAGCCTGGAAGAATCGTGCTGGCTGCTGGAACTCGCGAAGAGCGCGTCAATCATCCGCGGCGTGGTGGGCTGGGTGGACTTATGCTCGCCACACTTGGCCAATGAACTAAGCCTATTCGCGCAGCAGCCGAGATTTGTCGGTGTACGGCACGTGGTGCAGGACGAACCGGACGACCAGTTCATGCTGCGGGAAGATTTCCAACTCGGTATCGCGATGTTGCGCCGCTTTGGTCTGACCTACGACCTCCTGATTTTTCCACGGCAATTGCGTGCCGCGATTACGCTGGCTGAAAGATTTCCCGAGCAGCCCTTCGTGCTCGACCATCTGGCCAAGCCGCGGATTAAAGGCGGCGCTCTGTCTCCGTGGCGCGAGCAGATCCGACAACTAGCGGCGCTGCCAAATGTCTTGTGCAAGGTCTCCGGCATGGTGACCGAATCCGACTGGCAAAACTGGCGGGCGGAAGATTTCAAACCCTATCTCGATGTCGTGTTCGAGGCGTTCGGGCCAGATCGGCTGATGTTTGGTTCCGATTGGCCGGTGTGTTTGCTGGCCGGGAGCTATGAAAGGGTATTCGAACTGGTGCAGAATTACGTGAGCCGTCTCGGGTCAGACACCGAGGCGAAGTTCTTCGGCGGGAACGCGGCAAAATTCTATGGGCTGGTTTGAACCGGGCTTCCAGCGGCCACTTCACTTTTTCCTTTTCCACCTGGCCGTCGCACCCCCGTTGATGCCATCCACGAATTTCTGCATCGCCTTTTCCTGCTGCTCGATGGACTCCACCAGTTTGAACTGCGTGCGGCAGCGGTCGAGATTGTGATCCGGGCGGTGAATGCGGAAGTACGTGTCGCCGCTGAGAAAGTCAGTGAGGAAGCGAATGCCGATTTCAAACGTGATGAGCTTGCCGGAGAAAGCCATGAGGGATTTTTCCGCCCTGGTCAGGAACGAACCGGCAGCAGAAAGATAACCTTCGGCGAGTTGTTTGAAGATGGGCATATGCATTTTGACCTTCGACAGATCGCGCTCGTCCTCCAGCGTGGGACTGGTCGTGGTGCGCACCATGTCGCCGAAATCGTAGAGCGCGCAGCCGGGCATGACGGTGTCGAGGTCCACCACGCATTTTGCCTCGCCGGTCAACGTATCGAGCATCACGTTGTTAAACTTCGTGTCGTTGTGCGTGATGCGCTCGGGGATTTTACCCTTGGCCATCGCGTTGAGAATGACATCCACCAACGATTCATGCTTCAGAGCGAACTCGATCTCTTTCCGAGCGTCCTTCGCGCGGTTGTAGTGGTCTTTCTGGATGGCCTGTTGGAGAGCGGTGAAGCGTTTCCGCGTGTTGTGGAAAGCCGGAATGGTTTCGGTGAGCCGCTCGCCGGGCAAGTCCACCAACAGCTTCTGAAATTCGCCAAAAGCGCGGCCGGCTTGAAAGGCCTGCTCGGGCGATTGCACGGCTTCGTACGTCTGCACCCCTTCAACGAACACGAACGTGCGCCAGTAGTCGCCTTCCTTGCCGACGTGAAAACACTGTCCGTCACGGGCCGGAATGATGATCAGCGAGCGGCGTGTGATGTCGCGCGCGTTCGTCGCTTCGAGCCGGCGGCGGATGTGTGTGGTGACCCGCATCACGTTTTTCATCACGGCGATGGGTTTTTTGAACACGCCCCGGTTGATTTTCTGATGGATGTAACGGACGCGCATTCCGCCTTGATCGTAAGTCGCGGAATAGGTTTCGTTGATGTGACCGATCTTGAGGGTCTCGGCGTGAAGGATTTCACCGTAAATCTGAAACTGCTTCGAGATCTC
>CAZNOE010000492.1:0-4974 GCA_964574525.1 uncultured Bifidobacteriaceae bacterium | reverse complement strand
CGCGTCGTGATGGCGCCCGCGCAGATGATGTTGCAGCGGATGTTGTGCGGACCGTAATCATAGGCGACGCTGCGCGTGTAGCCCACCAGCGCCGTCTTGATCGAAGTATAGGCCGCCGAGTTGCGCCCCCCGACCAGGCTTTGGACTGAGCCGATGTTGACGATCGAGCCGCTCTTCTGTTGAACCATGAACGGCAACGCGGCTTTGGTGAACCATTGCGTTCCCATCAACGAAACGCGGAAACACTTCTCCCATTCCTCGTCCGGTGATGCGCCGGCGTTGTGCCAGGTGTCGGCTATGTAGGCGGCGTTGTTGCACAAAACATCAATGCGCCCGTTGTGCTCGGATGCGGCCTTCACCACCCGGGCCACTTGGTCGGGTTGCGAGACATCGCACTGAATGAACGTGGCATTGCCCCCGTCCCGGCGAAACTCGGCCGCCGCCGCTTCTCCCGATTCGGGGTTCAGCGAGCACATGAAAACCGCTGCGCCTTCCTCGGCGTAGATCTGCGAGATCGCGCGGCCGATGCCGTGACCCGCGCCGGTGACGATGGCGATTTTGTTTTTCAGTCTCGGCATGACGGAGATGAAAGCGCGTCACTTGGGCGCATGAAAGGAAAAAGAACGGATGGCTATTTAACTTTCTTTGCCTTTTGGTCAATGCCGTTTTGGTGCAGCACGAGGTGAGTCACCACGCCGGCCTTGTCTATGACGAACGTGAGTTGTGCATCCACGATCGTGTAGAAGAATTCCGTTTCCGATTCCGGATAAACTTCCACCGTCGGCTGGTCGGCCAGTTTGGCGAAGAGGTGATCTCTGTCGCGAGTAATGACGAAAGCGGCCTGGGGCGTGATCTCGTAGCGGCCAACGTAGGCATCGTAAACTCGATGATCAATCTCAGCCACTTGGCGGGCGCGGTCGTTTTTCAATTTGAAACGCGGGTTCAGCAAATGCCAGCCAATGTCGTCAATGTCGCCGCCCGCGTTGCACAAAACCACAACGCCTTGGCGCTTCTGTTTGTCGAAGCCGACGAACGAGTGATAACCGCCGGTGCCGCCGTTGTGCCAGACGATCTCCGAGCCAAACTTTTTGCGCACGTGCCAGGCAAGTGCCACTTCCGTGTCGGGCAAGCCGGCATTGTGTTGCGGGACGTGGGTCTTCTCCATCACAGCCGACAGCGGGGAATCGTTTCCGCCCAGATTCGCCGCCACGAACTTCAGCATGTCGTTTACGGTGGAGTGGAGCGCGCCCGCCCCCGCCAACGTCGGAAGGTCCCAGTTTTTGACCGGCACACCCGCGGTGTTGTGGCCGGTGGCCAGACGCGCTTTCAGTTCCGGCGGGAGCGTGATGCGCGTACTGGCCATTTTCAGTGGTTCGCAGATTTCCTTGAGCACCAGCCCTTCGTAGTTCGTCCCGGCTTTCAGCGCCAGAATGTGCCCCAAGAGGCCCATGCCAAGGTTCGAGTACTCGTATTTGGCGCCGATGTCGCGGTCCAGCTTGCACTTGGTCAGGAACGCATACAATTGTTCGACCGTGTAATCGGCGTATGGATTGTCAGGATCACGCGGCTTCAAATTGTCGGGCAGGCGCGGCAGGGCAGAGGTGTGCGTCGCCAGGTGGCGCAAGGTGATCGGCTGGCCGTTTCGTGATGGCAGCTTGACTGATGCGGGCAAAAACTGGCCAGCCGGATCATCCAGTTTTAACTCGCCGCGCTCGATCATTTTCTCCAGCAACAGCGCAGTGAACACCTTTGTCACCGAACCAATTTCAAAAACGGTGTTGCCATTGACTTCTTGTGTCGAGTCGCGGCTGGGTTTTCCATAGCTGATGATTCTGCCGGCTTGCTCGCCAATAAAACCGACGACGATGCCCGGTGCTCGCTTCTGTTTGTCCACGCAGTCCTGGAGGATTTGCCGGATCTCCGAGTCAGTGAGTTCCTTCTCCTGAGCAGAGACACGTTCCCGCGAGAAGAGAAGCACAACTCCGAGGACGAGAATGAAAGGCTTATTCATTTTGGAATCCCGATCAATTTGTTTTCTGATTCGCCAACGGCTGGCCTTTGCGGCCGACTCGTGCGCGAGTGATTGTCGTGCGGGCAAGATTGGCCACGTAAAGTTCGTCGAAATACTTTCCACCGAACGCCATGTTCGTCGGGCTGCCGAGCAGGATGGCCCACCGGTCCCACGCGAACAATGTTTTCTCACGCGCCGGGCTGATGCGCCAGATTTCGTCGGACGCGTAGCAGCAGACGTACAGATTGCCGTCCGCGTCCAACGTAAGGCCGTCGGGGAAGCGCCCGCAATCGCTCGCGTAAAGTTCCGCCGGGCCGAGTGAGCCATCGGCGCGAATCTCGAAACGATGAACCGAATCCGTCTTGCTCTCGACCATAAACAACGATTTTTCGTCGGCGCCGAGCGCCAGTCCGTTGGTGTAGCCGAACGGCCCGGCGAGGATTTCACCGTGCCCGTCGGGCGTGTAGCGCAACAGCAGTCCGTTTCGCTCCTTCCACAAACCCGAGTCGGTCACGTAATAATTTCCCGCCGAATCGAAAAGGCCGTAGTTCGGACAGATGAGCTTGTGCGCGCCGCAGTGCGAAGCGAAGACGGAAAACTTTCCGTCCTTGCGCACGCGCACGATGCCGAGGTTGGGATTGCAGACGAACAGGTCCTCTTGGAGCGGAGAAAACGCAATGCCCGCCGAGTAGCTGCCGAGATTCCCAACAGGCTGAGGCTGGCCATCCGCCGTGATGCGATAAATCTGTCCTGCCTCGCCACCAGCCCAGAGATTTCCGTCGCGATCAAAGGCGATACACTCCGCGTGGTCAATGCCACTGGCAAAGATTTCGAATGACTCGATGGGAATTTCAGGAGGAATGCGCGCCGTCAGTTTTTCCGCAGCGGAGTTTTTTCGGTGTCGTTGCATGGCCGATGGAGGCGAACCTGCGGAGCAGCCGCAACAAAATCAAGTTCCATTGCGACGCGCAGATCAGGAAGCGGCGATTTGCCCGGCAGGTCTTACCCCGGTGATGCCGAACCGCCGCGCAGGCCAGCGCCGGAGCGGCGACGCTACTTGAAGGTGCCGTCAGTTTGCGATTTCAAGAACTGCTCCCGGCGAAACATTTTGTGACACTCAACACAGCTCCGGGTGACGTGTGTGTAGGCTTCCGTTGCGCGTTCGAGGTTCTGATCCCTGGCGGCGTTGATCAGGCTGTCCACACTGCGAAAGAAATTCGTTGAGCGCGCGCGGTAGTCTTGATTCCCCGTCATTGAAAAGACGTTCGTCACGCTCAAGTTGCGCAGGAGGGCGGCGTTCGTGACGATGAGGTCAAATTTCTCAAGCGTCAACCCCTCGAGAACGCCTTGCGCATAGTTGAGTTTCTGGCGCATGAGATCCCTTGTTTCTTTTTCGGCGAGACTTGAATACACCAGCAAGCCGAACGTCACCGCCACGACACCCACCACCAATATTTTTTTCATAATTTCTTCCTCTGAAACAGGCTTTTCGTTTCCACGGCGCGCCGTACCGCGTCATTTCAACTTGCTTTAGGAGTAACTCAGTCGAGTTGGCTCTGCCGGACAGATTTTGGCCAATGACGGACACATTTTGCCCGGGTCAGTTCCAGGAATACTCGAAGGCCGGCGCGCGCGATCGAACAACTGGGCGAAGCGCGTCACTTGGCAGCCGGGCGCGCGTTCGGTGCGCCCGCGTGTGCCCGAGCAAACTTGCGACTGCGCCAAAGATGGTTACCCTCGTCCGAGAATGAACTCAAACATCCCGCCCCCTGCCCCGCCCACCGGCGGCCCGGCTGGAACACCAGTTCCGAAACGCCGCCCTTGGCTGCTTTACGGCTGCGGGTTGGTGCTGGGCCTGTTGTTGTTGGTATGTGCGACGGTCGCTATCACGGTCTGGTATATCCAGCGCCCGATCAAGCCGGTGATGTTGTCGGCGGCGGAAAAGGCCGCCGTGGATGTAAAACTGGAGCACCTTCGATGGGGCATCGCAGGATCGCCTGCGCAAGACGATCCCTGACGGCGCGTTAGCCCCGCAGGAACCGGATCGGCCTTACGCGCCGGGATCAAAGGTGCTCCGGTTGACCGAACGCGAACTGAACGGATTGTTGAACGCGAACACCGACCTGGGAAAAACCGTGCGGCTCGAATTGGCGCGGGACGCCATCAATGCTTACGTGGCGGCGCCCATCCCGGCAGACGTTCCCGTTCTGGGCGGGAAGATGTTCCGGGCGCACGGACGTTTCCGCCTGTCGGTGGTCAACGGCGCACCGCCGCAGGCGATTTTAGAGGATGTGACGGTCTTCGGACTGAGCCTGCCGAAGGCGTGGCTGGGGGGACTGAAAGGGAGGAATCTGCTGGCCGAAGCGGTGGGCGAACGCAATGGCGCGCCGGCTTTGCGCGGGATCAAAAGTCTGCGGATAGAACCGGGCGCGTTGGTGATGGAAGTTGACGATTGAACCTAGAAAAAGCAGTCGAAACCACAGATGGACACATTAGGTGACGGGTGGCGGCGCACGACACGCAAGCGACGAGGCGTCGCTTTCTAGCATGACCAGGCTGCGGCAAATCTGCCATTGGTGAACTGAAAGTGATTCCATCTCCAACCTAGCCGCGTTCTACGCCGCGGGTGGGGTGGATTGCCGAGGCACCGTCGGCGCGTTGAGTTTCAATTCGTCGCCCGCACGGGCAATCGAGAGGATCGGCTGGGCTTGGAACAGTTGTGAGGGATGCACCGTCGTCATTGGATGTTTTGCCTCACACCAGGATGTAACGCCCCGTTTTTCGCGTGCCGACGCGCTGCACCAAACCGGCGTCCAGCAGCGGTTGCATTAACTTCATCGTGCCCTGCTTCGTCACGCCGAGCGCGTCCCAAATTTCCTGGGGTGTCATACTTTTGTGGTCCCGCAATAGTTGCAGCAATTGCTCCTGCTTCGGACGCAACACCAGTTTCGTTCGGGGCGCAC
>CAZNOE010000491.1:0-4975 GCA_964574525.1 uncultured Bifidobacteriaceae bacterium | reverse complement strand
CCTTCGCAATAGGCGACTTCGTTCTCGCCGGTCTCGGCGGGCACCATGAACTCGTGCGAGAATTTCCCACCGATGACGCCGGTGTCAGCCTCGACCGGAAAGGTCTTCAGCCCGCATCGCGCGAAGATGCGGGTGTAGGCGTCATACATTTTCTGGTAGCTGACCTGCGCCGCTTCATCGCTCACATCGAAGCTGTAGGCGTCCTTCATAATGAATTCGCGCGCGCGCATCAGGCCGAAGCGCGGACGGATCTCGTCGCGGAACTTCACCTGGATTTGATAAAAGTTCTTCGGGAGCTGGCGGTAGGAGTTGATCTCGGCCGCGACGAGCAGCGTGATGACTTCCTCGTGCGTCGGGCCGAGCACCCATTCACGTTTGGCGCTGTCGTGCGCCTTGAAGAGCGCGTCGCGCATGGTTTCGTAACGGCCGCTCTGCTGCCAGATTTCGGGCGGCTGGAGCGCGGGCATGAGGACTTCGATGGCGCCGGCACGATCCATTTCCTCGCGGACGATCTGCTCGACTTTGTGCAGGGCGCGCAGTCCGAGCGGCAGGAAGGTGTAAACACCGCCCGCCAGTTTACGGATGAGTCCGGCGCGGAGCAGGAGTTTGTGCGAGAGGATTTCCGCTTCGGCGGGCGGCTCGCGGAGGGTGGCGATGAGGGTTTGGGTCCAGCGCATGGTAATATCCTGTTCAGCGATAAAACATTCTTACGACTTCACGAGGTGTTGCAATCAGCGGCGTGTTCAGATGCAAGTCGTCGAAGAGGGACTTCAAACGGTCACGCTCGATTCCTCGCAGATGCGAATCATGACTAACTAATAGAATACAGTTGAGCACGGCGGCCTGCGCCAGGATCACTGCGTCGTTGCGCTCCGTTGCGGGCAACAATCCCGCCAGATGGAGGCGTTCCGCCGCACGCAGGGCGATGCCCGATTGCGTTGAATTCAGTCTGGCCGGTTCCAACTCCCATTTCGTTCGCATTTCGCGCAGTGCTCTCAAAGCGCTCGCCCGCACTGCCGCTTCCGTGGCGTTCCGGCCCTGTTCCAGAATTTCCGCCACGACACGCGGCGGTACAAGGAAATGTGCATCGCGGACGCGAGTTTTGATAACCTCCCACGCGTCAACCGTGGCGTCCTCCCCATCGGCCAGCCGCAGGAGAATGTTGGTGTCAACGGCGACGAACTGAAACCTTGGCATCGGATGCGTTGATGATGCGGACCGCCTCTTCAAACAGCCGGTCGTGATCTTCGTCGGAGAGCTTGTTGCATCGCTGGCGCGTCTGCTCGGAAACGGCGTCCCAATCAATCCGTTTCTTGCGCCGTGCCGGCTCAGGTTTCTTGCTCATGTGACGAAGGTGCGCCGGACCATGCCCGGAAGCAAGCAGACACTCATTTTCGGCGTGTGAATCAACGGGGCCGATGCGATCCATTGCCTCGCGTCCCTTTTCGCGAAGCCGCCGCCGTTCGTCGTCGGTCAGCTTGTTGCACGCCTGCCGCGTCCGCTCGCAAGCAGCAAGGATCTCATCACGTTCCTTTGCCTGTTGTCTGGCGGATTTTTTCTTCATCGCGGAGTAAAGTGCCATAACGGTCGTTCTACGGCAATCCCGAGTTCATTTCACCGCATTGATCAGCGGCGCCATTCCCTGGATGCGCGCTTCCAGCCGGTCGCCGGATTGAATCGGCCCCACACCGCTGGGCGTGCCCGTGAGAATGACATCGCCGGGCATCAAGGTCATGTTGGTGGAGATGAAGCTCACCAGGCGGTTGCAGTTGAAGATGAGTTGGGCGGTGTTGGAGTTCTGGCGCAATTGCCCGTTTTGGAAAAGCTGGATGGTCAGATTGTTGGGATCAAGCTTGGTCTCGATGTAGGGGCCAAGCGGCGTGAACGTATCGAAGGACTTGGCGCGGCACCACTGGCTTTCCGAACTTTGAACCGTCCGGTCACTGATGTCTTGTGCCGTCGTGTAACCGAGAATGTAGCGCGGCGCGGCTGCCGGCGTGATATTACGCACGCGCCGACCGATCACGATCGCCAGCTCCGCTTCGTAGTCCACGCGGTGATGCGGATAAGGAACTTCGATCTTCGCGCCGTCCGCCAGCAGGGAGCTGGGCGCTTTGAACCAAAAAAGCGGCTCCTTGGGCAGCGGCTTGCCCGTGTCGCGCGCGTGGTCGGCGTAATTCAGTCCGACCGCGACAATCTTCGAGGGCATGACTGGCGTCAGAGTGCGAACGCCCGCAGCCGGCGAAGATTTTTTGTCGAAGGAGGGCGACCCAAAAAGGTCTCCGCGCAGGCGGAACAATTCGCCCTCAACCATCTTGGCGTAGAACACTTCGTCGCCCTTCTGAAATCGGCCAATCGCTGCCATAAGCGCAGCAGCAGTTTAGCCGAAGCAAAAAAATCTTCGCAAGATGAAAGGACTCGCGTCGTTGCGGTTCGCGTCATTCTCGTGCCGGAATACGCACTGTTGCGGTGCGGGGGATGCCCCGCTACATTGCCGCAGTGAACCGTTTGACGAAACAGGAGCAGTTGGTTCTCTGTGTCGTGCTCGGCCTGCTGCTTAGCGGCTGGGCGATCAAATCGTATCGCACCGCACATCCGCCGGTCCAGACGGCCCGGCAACCCGGACACTAGTATGCAGGAACTGACTTTCGAGGAAGCGTTGGAAAAGATTCTCGCCAAAGACATGCGCTATCACCGCGATGCCTATCTGTTTGTCCGCGACGCGCTGGACCACACGCGGAAGCTCATCGGCAAGGAAAGTCCGACGCCGAGGGAAGCTTTCGATCCCGAAATGGACAAACGCCGCGGCCAGGACCGACACGTCACTGGACCGGAGTTGCTCGAGGGCATCCGCCAGCAGGCGTTCGTCGAATTTGGCCCGATGGCCATCACTGTGTTCGAGGAATGGGGCGTGCGCTGCTGCCGCGACTTTGGCGAAATCGTTTTCAACCTCGTGGAGATCGGCCAGTTTTCCAAAACCGCAGAGGACAGCCGCACTGATTTCGACGGCGGCTACGATTTTGCGGATGCGTTCCGCAAACCGTTTTTGCCGGCGGGAAAACTGAGCGGCGGAACTCCGGAAGCGAAGGCTGCACAAACCTAAGATGGGTTGGGAAGGTGTTTGCAGGCGTTCGCGGCGATGTTAGAATATCGGCATGACGATTGAACTTCCAGACTCTGAGATCGGCAACCTGCGATTGACGCCCGAACAAGCCCGCCTGGATCTCGCCGTCGGCATGTATTCCGGGCGCGAGGTCTCGCTCGGTCGCGGGGCAAGGATCGCCGGGCTGCCCAAGGTCTTATTCTTGCGCGAAATCGGCAAGCGCGGCATCGGCCTTCACTACTCGATGGAAGACCTGCTCCATGACATTGAGATGGCCGAAGAGCTTTCCCGGAAGCCTGCCGCGACATGATTGTTGTCAGCGACACTTCTCCCATCACCACGCTCTTGCAAATCAACCGGGTCGGCTTGTTGAAAGATTTGTATGGCGACGTTTTGATTCCAGAAGCCGTGCGTCGTGAATTATCGGTTCTGCACCCCTCGCTGCCCGCGTTTTGCCATTGCGTGCCAGCCGAAAATCGCGCGGAAGTTGAACGGTTGCTACGCGAACTCGATCTTGGTGAAGCCGAAGCCATCGTGCTGGCCAAGGAACGCCATGCTGATGCGCTGTTGATTGACGAAAGTGAGGGGCGCAGCATCGCAGCACGAGAAGGTGTTCGCTTTATCGGTCTGGTGGGTGTGCTTCTCCAAGCCAAGCATCAGAAGCGGCTTGCTTCACTCAAGGACGTCCTCCGCGAACTGGAGATCCGAACGGCTTTTCAGCTTTCTGAAGCGATGAAAGCCACAGCCATTCGTGCAGCAGGCGAGGAATAGATGAAGCCTGCAAAAACCGCTGTCACCTTTTCGTCTTATTTCCGATGCTCTGCAAAAAATATCTTCTTTCGCTTTTGAAACCCCTATGACCCTCACACCACCTACACAAGCCATCAATGACAAAACTGACATACCCGCGCTGCCGCCGGGCGTCAGACTCACCACGCTCGAGAACGGCCTCACCATCATCGTGCGCGAAGACCACAGCGCGCCCGTCGTGTCCGCGCAAGCGTGGGCCATGAGCGGCAGCATCCATGAAGACAAATTGCTGGGTGCCGGCTTGTCGCACGTGCTGGAACACATGCTCTTCAAGGGCACAACCACACGACCCGGCAGCCGCATTGATCAGGAAGTGCAGGAAGCCGGCGGTTATATGAACGCTTACACGAGCTTCGATCGCACGGTCTATCACATTGACGTGCCGAACACGGGCGCGCGAATCGCGGTGGACATCCTCTGCGACATCATGCAGCACGCGACGCTGCCTGCCGACGAAATGGCGAAGGAGAAGCAAGTCATCCTCCGCGAAATGGACATGAACATAGACGACCCCAGCCGCCGCTCAGGTCGCCGCCTGTTTGAAGTCGCCTACACGAAAAGCCCGTATCGCTTCACCGTCATTGGTTACGCGGACATTTTCAACGAAGTGAAGCCCGAAGACATCCTCGCCTACTACCGCGAGAAGTATGCGCCGAACAATGTTTTCTTCGTGGTGGTGGGCGACGTGAAGCACGATGAAGTCGTCACGCAAATCCGCGAGGCTTACGCGAAGACCAGGTCCAAGCCATTGCCGCCGGTCGTGCTGCCCGAAGAGCCGAAGCAAACCGCGCCGCGCGAAATCATCGAAGAAGCGGCTGTTGAACTCGGCCATTATCATTTTGCGTGGCACATTCCCGAGCTGCGCCATCCCGATGTTCCGATTCTCGACGTGCTGGCGGTGTTGCTTGGCAGCGGACGCAGTTCACGACTTTATCAGGAAGTCCGCGAGAAGCAGGGCCTCGTGAATTACGCCGACGCGTGGACATACAATCCCGGCGGCACTGGTCTGTTCGGCATGAGCGCCGTCGTTGACCCGGACAAGTTCGAGAAAGCGCGCGACGC
>CAZNOE010000490.1:0-4982 GCA_964574525.1 uncultured Bifidobacteriaceae bacterium | reverse complement strand
CTGCAAAGTCAATCACCGTTTTGGAGCAATGCGCGTGTTGCCCGGGCTTGAGACGCGTACTCCGAGCAGCCGCTCACTCGATCTTTATCTCCCGGTGAATCCCGACCTTCTCAATCCGCTTGCGCGACGTGGCGCGCGTGATGCCGAGCAGCCCAGACCGGAAGTCCTGCAACTGCGTTCGGTCTTCGTGGCGATTGGCTGACTCAAGGCAGGACGCAGACGCGGTAGAGCCGGTTGCTTGGAGTCAAAGCGTCCAACTTGCTGGCCGTGTTGCTGACTCCGATTACGTCGCCGGGGAGAGCGGCCCAGTTGGAAGGCGCAAGGTCCAGATTGAACTCGACGCGATAAGACGTGTTCGAGACCGCCGTCCAGGTGAGCTTGAAGTCGGCCCCGGAAATCTCGGGCGGCAACAGCAACGGCCGCGGTATGGTTGTGACGACATCCGTAACGCGGACAATCACCGAGCTTGTGGTGTTGCTCAACTGCATCGTGACTGCGCTTGATGGATAGGAAAATCCTGCAAACGTGCCGTTGCGCGTGCCGGCGATCAGGACCGTGAACGAATCGTTGAGCGCGGGAGAAAACCCGTTGGTTAAATCCACACTGAGCGCGCCGTTCAATGTGACGGTGCCGGAAACCTGCAGTTGCCCATAGCCCGTGCCCGCAGTCGTGCCGCCGAGGGCGCAGTTGGCAGCGCGTTGGAGGAGGAAACGTAGCCGCCGTTCGCCGCGGTTGTTGGTGCTCACGTTAGTCAACAACAGCGCGTCGGCGGTCGCGCCGGGGATGTTCGTGTCGTTGAACCGCCATTGATACGCGAGACCGCCGGTGTCTGCCATTAGGACTGAAAAGGACGCCAACTCGCCCGGAGCCGCGATTTGAGACTAAGGTTGCCCGACGATCAGCGGAGCAGCAACGCTGTTCGTCGTCCGGGTCGCCAGATTTCCGCTGAGGTCATGAGAATACCGCCACGCCTGCGCGGGGGCGAACCCCGCGAGTAGGAATGTCATTCCTGCGGTCCACCACCACTTGGGGTGTTTTGGCGCTACTGCACCAAATAAGGCGTCAACGACGCGTATGCCTCGGACAAAAAAGCCGCGCACCCTTGTCAGGCGTGCTGCGCCAACTTGAGTCGTGATCAACGAGCGCATAAGGACGTTTCTCGCACTACCAGTCCCAGGGGTCGTCCGGCAGGTCCGGGCGGCATATAGGCGGACGCGGCGGGGGTGGGGGTGGGTCAGGAGGTGGACACGGGATCCAGACTGGCCTTGCTCTGCATTGCGAACAGTTTGTAAGATCGAAGTTGAGAATCCCAGCGGCGCACGTGAAGCAACCAGCCAAACCCTGCAACTCGGCGAGATAATCCCTGCATTCACGAGGCTCGGGAGTGCCAGGCGGAGCCTGGGGCCCAACATTTTGTAGGCCTAAAGGATCAGTATGATTGACCGGATTGTTATTTACGTAGGCATAAATGTTCGGGCCTTGCGCGAATTCAGCGTCTTTAAGCGGGTCTCTCGAAAGCCAACGCCCTAACTCAGCATCGTATGCCCGGAACTTGGTTGTGTTCAGCCCAACCTCACTTACCCAAAACATCCCGGCGAATCCAAAGTCTGCGTCTAAATCTCCCATTAAATGCGTTCGCCGGCCGAAGGGATCGTAGGAGTAGCGTGCCCGAACGTTTCCGCCGCTATCGGTCAGTTCGCGAATTGATCCCAAGTGGTCCCGCGTGTAAAAATAATTCCCGGTTTGCGGCCCGCTTTCGAGCTTCATGCCCTGGTCGAAGAAGCGTTTGATCACGGAGCCGGAGACATTGCGCTCCTCACAAATCGTGTCATCGCACCAGACGAAGCGCCGGTTGGAAACTTCAGAACCGTTGACAAGCTTGCGAATGGCGACACGCCGCCCAAGCCCATCATAAGAGAACTCCGTTCGCTGATTGCCCGAGTTCACCGCGACGAGGCGTTGTTCAGTGTCCCACTCGTTCGTCTGGGCAGCGCCCGATCCGCTGCTCATCGTGGTCAGTTGATTAAGGACATTGTAGCTGGCTGTGTTCGTGGCAGCATCAACCCGCTCGCTTAACCGGTTGCCGGCAGGATCGTAGGAATAGGCGAAGATATTCACCTGCGCTCCCGCATTGGTAACCGTTGCGAGAGTGATCTGGTTTACCGCGTCGTAGCTGAAATGGAAAATCGAAGGACTCAGAGCACCTGCTTGTTGCGACCAGGAAATGATTTGTCCCTTAGGCACGTCGTGGCCATATATGAACTCCGAGATGGTCGTGTTTCCCATTTTGTTCGCGATCTTTTGGAGCAATTGATCCTGTAATATGCCTCCATAAACAAACTCAGCAGTTTGTCCGTTCGGCATCGTCTCGGAAGCCAATCGAGCGGTGGTGCCATCGTAGGAGTAGCTAAATCCTCCCAGAGCGTTGGTTTCGCTCGCGAGGCGTCCTGCCGCGTCATAGGCCATCCGGGAGACGACTCCATTGACCGCGGTGGATATTCGCCGGCCAAGCTCATCGTAACTGTAAGTAATCGTATCGTTCGGCAATGGGCCATCCACGCTGGCCAATCGGCCGGCACCCAAAGAAACGCCTCCGGTTATCGGAACGTACCCGAATCGAGTCGTTCCGGTGGCATCCGTCATGACGGTCAGGCGCTTGTAGTTCGGATCATAAACATAGGTGGCGGTCGGGGTCGGGACAGCGGCATTGGCATAACTGACGTCGCTTAAGGTGTCATCACGATTGTAGTTGTATCGGGTCACTTGCGACTTTTCGTCCGTCCTCTGCCGCAGCCGGCTGGTCGTGTTTTCATAGCTGGAGGAAACCTTCGAGCCGTCGGGGAACTCTTTGCTGATCACCCTGCCCTGGATGTCGTGTTGCCAGGTCGTTGTGCGGCCAAGGGGATCCGTAATGCTCTTGTATTCTCCACACTTGCACCACTGAAACAACGTCTCCCGGTTGAGTGCATCTGTCCGCTTCGCCATCTGCCGTACAGTGGTGTACTCGAATGAGGTCAGTCGTCCCGCACGGTCGCGGACCAATGTCCGATCCAACAGTGTGTAGATAAATTCTGCAAAAGTGGAATCCGCAAACGTGATTTTCCTTAGGCGATCCATGACGTCGTATTCCAACGTCACCGTATATCCGCTAGCGTCCGTTTTGGTCTGAACCCGACCGAAAGAATCGTATGTCCAGGTGGTCAAGTCGTTGGTTCCTGGCAGCGGTCCGTCAACTGAGATCAGATAGCCCTCTGCATTGTAGGAATTGGTAGTCCTTCCATTCCTGGCATCGGTGATCGTCAAAACCTGGCCGCGGGCATTATAGGTGTAGGTAGTTGTCTGCCCGGCAGCATCGGCCACCGTGAGCGGCAGATGCTGAGAGTTGTATGTCGTCTTGGAGAGCAGTTCGTTGTTCCCGGCGCGAGTTTGGCGGAGTTCCAACAGATCAAGCCCGTCGGCTGAATAGACATAAGCGAACGTGCGCCCGACCGGATCAATCTCCTTCGTGACCTTGCCGAAGCCGTTGTATTCGTAAGTGAAGAGTTGCGTGGTACCGTCATCGAGCACGCGACCGATATGGGATGGCTTGTCAGTGCTGCCGGCGACGATCGGATCGCTCTGGCCGGCGTAATCGTACCAAACCCGGCCTTCGAGCGGCTCCTTGGTGCTCTCGAGAATGCCCGCCGTGGATGCCAGGTCGGCAGTGTGCAGCCAGTGGTAGATTTTGGCCTTGGTATAATCCGGGTAGGTGGTGGCATAGGCAATCTTGCTCCAGTAATAGGTATTGCGAAACCAGAGGTAGTCATTGTGCGTCGCCATCCCGATCGGCAGCGAAGCCGCCGGGACGGAGACAGGAGTGCCGAGCGTGGTGGACTGGTTGTATTCCACGCGATCGCGCTCGCCGTCCGGGTGAATTGTCTCCAGCCAGCGAGTGTTGCCGCTCTCGCCCCGGATGAACGTGTTCGTGCCGTAGGGCGTGATCAGCGCATTGATGAAATCGCTTGTGCCCTCGTAAGTGAATTGCGAGGTAAGGCCGATGACATCGGTGATTTTGACCAGCCGGCCGTAAGGATCGTAATCGAACGTGGCCGAGCGGCCGAACGGGTCGGTGACCTTGGTGATTTTGTAGATGTCGTTGGGGTTCTCGTAATCAATCGTGGTGACCTGACCGATGGTGTCAGTGACGGCGACCACTCTCAGGCTGGCGTCATAACTCAGCAAGAGGGCGTTGCCGTGTGGATCAATGAGCTGAGTGAGGAAGACTTTTCGGGAGGTGCCAATCGAGCCGTCGGACAGGGAAAAGATCCGCTTCCAGCCATCCGGGAACTGCATCTCGTAACTGGTGGCCGAAGTCCGGGTCAGCTTGGTTTGATCCTTCTGCTGATACCCGAATGTTTGAGTGCCGCTGTTGAACCCCGTGAAGCGCCGCGTCCCACCTCCCGCGACGAAGTATTGGACATCGGCGGAAGGACTTAACGGGTTGTCCTTGATATACGCCAGCCAGTCGAAAGTCCACTTCGGACCGAAATTCGAATACGTGAAGGTGGTCGGTTGATTCGCCTCACGCTGGTTGTAGGTCACCAGGCAACTCACCACCGGGCCTACCGGCGGCGCGTAGCCGACGGGCTCGTCCGTGATGTTCAGGCTGACAAGCATCAGATGCACATTGGCGACCGCCATGCCGTTGCAGCCGCCGCCGCCACCACCGCCTCCGCCCAAACGAGTGATTGCAATGCGTGGCGGCGGACTACACGAAGGCTTCTTGTCGTCACACGGTGTGTCGTCGTCGTTATCATTGCAGCAGGTGTTGCCCTTGCCCCAGACTGCGTCGCCTTCCTTCTGCGCGACGCTGCGCCAGCCGCGCGGCAGTGATCCGGGTGGAACAAGAAAATACCCGCTGGTTTCGGCTTCGAGGGCTGCTTGAGTTGCCCACACGTCATTCAAGAAAGTGGGGTCCTGAAGCAGGTAGCGGTCGCCTTCCT
>CAZNOE010000489.1:0-4983 GCA_964574525.1 uncultured Bifidobacteriaceae bacterium | reverse complement strand
TTGCGCCGTAACCAATCGGTCGCGCGTGGCTTTCGCGGCTGATGATTTTCGGAGTCGTGCCACTCGCGATGAGCGTGTGAAAACCGGAAATGGCACCGCACGCGATGGTGATGAAGCAAAATGGGAAAAGTTTTCCGGCAAACACCGGGCCGTTTCCCAACGCGCCAAACACGGTCACTGCCGGCATGTGCAGTTTCGGGAGCACGGCGAAAATCCCGAGCGCTAGCAGGAGAATCGTTCCGAGTTTCATGAAGGTGCTCAGGTAATCGCGCGGCGCCAGCAACAGCCACACCGGAAGGACGCTCGCCGCGAGACCATAAAGCACGATCACCCAGGCGATCGGCAGGGCGCGCAGCCGAAACAAATCCGCGCTGTGCGTGGAGGGCGTGGCCGCTTCGCCTGACAGAAACAGCGAGTTGATCGCGGCACTGGTTCTTACGACGAATTGAGGCAAGGCAAAGTTGTCGTTAATGACTTTCCCTCCCCAGACCGCCAGCAACAGCAACGCGACGCCGATGACCGTAGCCTCCAGAACTTTCCCCACGCGCCAGAACCGCATGTAGCCGCCCATGAACAGCGCTATGGGAATCGTCGCGCCCACGGTGAAGATGCCCCACGGACTTTCGGCGAGCGCGTTGACCACGACCAGCGCGAGCACCGCCAACAGGATCACCACGATCGCCAGAATTGCGAGCAGCGCGATGAAGCCCGCCGAGGTGTTCAACTCCTCTTTCACCATTTGTCCGAGCGATTTCCCGTTGCGTCGCATCGAGGCAAAAAGAATGACGAAATCCTGCACCGCACCACCCAGCACGACTCCGATCAAAATCCAAAGCGTGCCCGGCAAATAACCAAATTGCGCCGCTAGCACCGGTCCGACCAGCGGGCCGGGGCCGGAAATCGCCGCGAAATGATGGCCGAAGACGATCCACTTGTTCGTCTTCACGAAATCCTTGCCGTCATCATGGACTTCGCACGGCGTGGCGCGGCGGTCATTGAGCGCCAGCACGCGCGCGGCGATCCACTTCGAGTAAAACCGGTAGCCGATGGCATAGCTGCACAGCGCGGCGATGAGAATGAAGGCAGAATTGAGTGGCTCGCCGCGATGCAACGCAAGCGTCCCGTAAGCCCAGGCGCCCAACAGAGCGATGGCAACCCAAAGCAGGTTGGCAAAAGGCTTTTTCATCCCGGAAAGAGAGGTCCCGAAGATTTGCGGTTTACGAAATAGGATTTACAAGTCACGCGCGGACGATAATGCACTCGTAAATCATAAATCGTAAATCGCAAATTACTTGTGGTGGGGGCATCCTGTCTGCCAGGTAGCGCAAGCTTCCAACTGGCCTCTTTCTCGTGGCCGCTGTTGAAAGACGCTTACCTCAACCTCATTCGATAAAACCTCGCGTTCCCTTGCACCGGCATCTCCGCCTCAAAATTCCCCGCAGCATTCGTGGCAATCACAGCGCTCACTTCCTCTCCCCACGGAATCGGACTGGCCAACGTGCCCGCGCTCTCGACGACGAGGTTCGTCGCAGCCGCCCCCGTCACCTCAACCGTAAGCCTCACGTCCCCATTCGTCAGCACCCGCACATCAACGATGCGCGCTGTGCCTTGTGCAGGGCTGTCATGAATCTTCCCCACAAAAGCATCCCCACCGCCATTGTAGCTGGTATCGAATCCGCCACTGACCCAGCCGCTGGACTCCGTGTAACCAGCCACCAGAACGTTGCCGGCACTGTCCACTGCAATCCCATAGCCGGAGTCTTGGTTGCTTCCCCCCAGATACGTGGACCATAGATGCGCGCCGGAGGGACTGAGCTTCGCCACAAAAGCATCGTAAGGGCCGTTGTGGCTGGTGTCGAAACCGCCGCTGACCCAGCCGCTGGACCTGGTGTTGCCCGTCACCAGCACGTTGCCGGCACTGTCCACTGCAATCCCCCAGCCGGCATCGTAGTCGCTTCCGCCGAGATACGTGGACCATAGATGCGCGCCGGAGGGACTGAGCTTCGCCACAAAAGGATCGTAGCCGCCATTTTAGCTGGTATCGAATCCGCCACTGACCCAGCCGCCGGATAGCGTTTCGCCAGTCACCAGAACGTTGCCGGCGCTGTCCGCTGCAATCCCCCGGCCTTGGTCGAGGTCGTTTCCGCCGAGATACGTGGACCATAGATGCGCGCCGGAGGGACTGAGCTTCGCCACAAACGCATCGTAAGTGCCGCCATTATGGCTGGTGTCGAATCCGCCACTGGCCCAGCCGCTGGAAAACGTGAGGCCAGTCACCAGAACGTTGCCGGCACTGTCCACTGCAATCCCATAGCCGTAGTCCTGGCTACTTCCACCCAGATACGTGGACCAGAGATGCGCGCCCGCTGGACTGAGCTTCGCCACAAAAGCATCCGCACCGCCATTGAGGCTGGTATCGAATCCGCCACTGGCCCAGCCGCCGAAACTAAAACCCGTGTCGCCAGTCACCAGAACGTTGCCGGCACTGTCCACTGCAATCCCAAGGCCGTAGTCCTGGCTACTTCCACCCAGATACGTGGACCATTCGAGTTGAGGGTCAATCACCAGTGGTTGCGCCGGATCGTACTCGCCCGTGATGGCAAAGGCGTAAGTCTGCTCGTCCAGCAGCGCAAATTTTCCCGCCACTTCCTTTCGCCGGCCATTCACTTCCTGATAAATCACCGGTGCCGCATCCACCAGCGCCGGCCAGTTAGTGGCACGGGCGTCTCGCCCGTTCGTTTCTGGTTTGGGAAATTGATCTGCTTCGAGCCGAACGGGCGAGACGCCCGTACCACTACTGCCCAAATGCATCACCAACGCCCCGTCTTCGCGCAACGTCAGCCGCTCGATTCCGTCGTACCGCACCCGCACCTGACGCCAGTCCGCTTCTGGCGCAACGATGAACTCGTATTTGATGCCCGTCCGGCCTCCCGTCACGCGCAGATCAATCCCGTCATAAACTCCGCGATACGCCACGGCTTCGTACGACGGTACATTCTCCCGCCAGCGCTCCGGCTCGCCGCGATGGTAATGAAAAACCTGCTGCGCCTTCCCTTCGCCCTCCGCCCTCACCCGCTTCGCCCCCACGAAATGCGCGGAGAATTCCTTCATCCGCGTAGACGAGGCTCTGTTCAATTTCTACTTTCTGCTTTCTGCTTTCTAATTTTCCAGTTAGAGCCTCCTCACGTCGGCTGCTACGAAGCTCATTGGTATTCGCATCGCGCTTGAACAATTGAAATCTCAGCCCTTCATCCGTCACGCCCACGTTCACGCCGCGACTGCTCAACGCAAAGCGGATTGACTCGTCTGCCCATTGCCCCTTGTTCTCAATGAACACCGCTGGAGATTTGGTGAGTTGATGGTTGATGGTTGAGAGTTGAGGACTTTCCGCCGCCGCAGAAACAGAAACCGCCGCGCACAAGGAGCCGATTAAGCCCAAAAAACGAAGAGACTGCGACGGGGGCGTCGCAGCCACGCGCAACGACAACAGAACCACCAGCCGCCGAGGAAGGGAGCGTGTCGGATTCATGACGTTCGGGGCCTTTCCGAGTGCCCGCAGCCTACGCCGGTGATCGTGGCGTTGGCAAGGGCGAAAATCCCCTCGCCTTCCTCCATCTCAAATGTCATCTTACATGCCATGAGCACGGACGCCTTGACGCTGAAAACGATGGAACGGCTGCTGGTCGAGTCGTTTGCGCAGATTCTCACTCCCGATCGCGCCCGGCTGATTCTCAACTTGCGCGCGGGCGACCTCGAACAGGCCCGCGTGGATGAACTGGCCCAAAAAGCGAATCAGGGCACGCTCACCCCGGAAGAGGGCGCCGAATACGACGGCTACATCCGCTTCGGCACGCGGATTGGGATTCTGCAAGCCAAGGCCCGCCGCTACCTTCAGGAACTGGGTCTGTCGGAATGACCGACCCACTTCGGCAGTTCGTCCGGGAGCGCGCAAGATTCCGGTGCGAGTATTGCCGGATGCCCGAGCGGTGGCTGCCCTTCCACCGATTTGAGGCGGACCATATTCGGCCGGAAAAGTTCGCTGGACCAACCACGGCGGAGAACCTCGCGTGGGCCTGTCTGTCCTGCAACCGGCACAAGGGGCCGCTCATCGCCGCGCATGAACCCGATTCCTCGGAATTGGTCCGGCTCTTCAACCCACGGAGCGACGCGTGGGAGGACCATTTCGATTACCATGCGCCGCGTATCGTCGGACGAAGCGCCATTGGTCGTGCGACCGTATGGGCGCTGGAAATGAATTCGTCCGACTACATCGAACTTCGCAAAGCGCTGGGTGAACTGTTCATCGCTTGAAGGGTGCAACAGCTCGCGCCCGTCCACCGCACAAACACACGCCATTCCCGATTGGTGTCGGCTTGAGATTCGCGTTCATTGTTTTCATTCGTGGTTGTCTGTCGAACGGCCCTTCGCGCCCCACGAACCGGCAGCGCGAATACCTTAATCCTGGGAACATCTTCGGCAACCGAGACGGTCGCCGGTACTTTGGCAGCCGGGACGGTTTGCCCCACTATCTCGGTGCTACTTTTTCATCAGTTCCAGCACCGCCGCCGTCATCGCCGTCACGCCGGTCTTGAGGGTCGGTTCGGGCACGGGCGCAAACAGCGGTGAGTGCAGCGAAGGCAGCGACTTGCCGGTGCGCGCACTTTCCGCCACCACTTCCGGATTGACCGCGCCGACCATGAAAATGCAAATCGGAATCTTATGTTCCGTGCGGCCATACTCGCTGAAGTCTTCGCCACCCATGACCGGTTTCTTGCGAACAACTTTATCGGAACCCAGCCACGACTTGAAAACGCCCGCCAACCGCAGCGTCAGCTCGGGATCGTTGAAGGTGGCCGGCGTGAAATCATCTTCGAGTGTCACAATCGGCATACGGTCTTCCGGCATGCCGGCAGCCACGGCCAGGCCGCGCGTGATGCGCTTGACGGCCGCGATGGTTTGCTGACGCACGGCGTCAGTGTAGGA
>CAZNOE010000488.1:0-4987 GCA_964574525.1 uncultured Bifidobacteriaceae bacterium | reverse complement strand
CTATTAAACGCGAACACGGAAACGATGTCCACAGCGGGAGCGCTGAGGCAGCATGATTGACCACGACATTATCCGGAAGAACTACGCTGAGTTCCGCAAGCATTTGCCCAAGGTGCAGTGCTACTTTGCCGTTAAGGCCAACGCCGAGTCGGCCATCATCCGCACCCTGTACAAAGCAGGCGCGAGCTTCGACGTGGCTTCGATGCCGGAGTTCATGATGGTCTATGAGAACATCAAACATCTTCCGGCGAAGCAACAGCAGGATTTCATCTGGGACAAGATCATCTACGCCAATCCGACCAAGCCCAGAGAAACGCTGCTGGCCCTCGACCGATACAAGCCGCTCGTCACCTACGACAACACCGCCGAGTTAAAGAAGATCAGGCAATACGCGCCGCATGCTGGTGTTGTGTTGCGCCTGGGCGTGGCGAATACCGGCTCGCAATGCGAACTCTCCAACAAGTTCGGCTGCCAGGCTGGCGAGGCGGTGGATTTGATCCTCGAAGCGTTCAAACTTGGCCTCGTCGTGGAGGGTCTGAGCTTCCACGTCGGCAGCCAATGCACGAACTTTGAGAACTTCGTCCAGGCTTTCAATGTCGCCGCCGCCGTCATGAAGGAAAGCCGCGAGCGCGGCCACGAGATCAAGATTCTCGACATGGGCGGCGGATTTCCCGCGCCCTACAACAAGCACGTGAAGCCGTTCCGCGAACTGGCGCGCGTCATCAACGCGGAGATTGATCGTTTGTTCGACAAGAACATTCAGATTCTCGCCGAGCCGGGCCGGTTTCTCGTCGCCACCGCCGCGACCTCCGTCGCCCGTGTCATCGGCAAGGCGGTCCGCGAGGGCAAGCCGTGTTACTACATTGACGACAGCGTTTATCACACGTTCAGCGGGATCATCTTCGACCACTGTCAGTATCACCTGAAGTCATTCCGCAAAGGCAAGGCCGAGGTTTCCGCAGTCTTCGGGCAGACTTGCGATGGACTGGATGTCATTTCGCAATCCGAGTTGTTGCCGGAACTGGAAATCGAGGATCTGGTTTACTCTGAAAATATCGGCGCGTACAGCAACGCTTCGGCAACGTGGTTCAATGGATTTCCGCCCGCGAAAGTCATTCACGTGAACGAGTAAGGTCTCCAGTGCCGTCTCGCTAGCTGAGCTTGTTCCGTCCTCACCTGCTGCTATCCTCGCCGCATGAACGCGAGCGATTCGCCACGCATCCTCACCACGACGGTCGGCTCTTATCCTGTCCCCGACTGGCTCGTCGCGTTGCCGAGCGAACAATCGCTGTTGGACGCTACGCGCGTCGTGTTCAATCTCCAGCGCCAGGCCGGGATTGACCTGCCGACGGACGGCGAGTTGTATCGCTTCGATGTGAACCATCCCGACACGAACGGGATGATAGAGTATTTCGTCCACAAGCTCGGCGGCATCCGCAAAGACGTTGGCCGGCGCGAAACCGCGGCGTTTCGTGCCAAAGCGGAGATGCGCTTTCGCAGCAAGCCCGCCGCTGTCGTCACGGGGCCAATCACCGAAGGCTCTTTGAATCTGCCCGAGGACTGCGCACGCGCCGCCAGCGTGGCGGGCGGGCCGTTCAAGTTCACGCTTACAAGTCCCTACATGCTCGCGCGCACGTTGCTCGACGAACATTATCACGACTTCGAGAAACTCACGCTCGCCGTCGCCGACGCGCTGGCGGCGCAGGTCGGCGACTTGAATTGCGCCTGCGCGCAAGTGGACGAGGCGAACATTCCCGGCAATCCTGCCGACGCGCCTCTTGCCGCCGCCGCCATCAACCGCGTGCTCGACGCCGTGCGCGTGGAGAAAGCGGTGCATTTCTGCTTCGGCAACTATGGTGGTCAGACGATTCAAAAAGGGGCGTGGGCCGCACTGATTTCGTTTCTCAACCGTCTCCACACCGATCATCTCGTGCTCGAACTGGCGCATCGCCCGGCGTCTGATCTTGAGGCGCTCAAGGACGTGGACGCACGCATCGGCCTCGGCCTGGGCGTCGTGGATATCAAGGTGAACCACATCGAAACGCCGGAGGAAATCGCCCGCGCCATCGAACGCGCGGAAAAAATTCTCGGGCCGAACCGCGTGCGCTACGTGCATCCGGACTGCGGCTTCTGGATGCTCAAACGCTCCATCGCCGATCGAAAGATCGCGGCGTTGGTCAAAGGGCGGGATTTGTATTTGGGGAGAAACTGACTCGCAGGCAAACCGAGGACTCAGATCGCAGATGAGTTTGTATTTACGCTCGCCCTCACCCCGGCCCTCTCCCCCGGGGAGAGGGAGAATCGTCGGCAGTCTGTGGGCGAATCCTGTGCGGTCTGGAACCTCGTGCGGCGAGCTTTGCTGTTCCCCTCTCCCATCGGATGGGAGAGGGGTTAGGGGTGAGGGCAAACCCGCGCACATACAATATGGTTGACCTCTTTACTCTCTCCTCGTTCGAGTTCTTCGTTCAGCACACGCGGACGCGCTTCCCGTTTCGCTACGGCATCGCGAGCATGACGGACGTGCCACACCTCTTCGTGCGCACGCGGGTGACCGTCGGCAAGGACTCGTCTTTCGGCCTCACGTCAGAGGGCCTGCCGCCAAAGTGGTTTACGAAAAATCCAGCGACCACCTTCGAGCAGGACCTGCCCGAAATGCTCGAAGTCATCAGCCACGCAGCAAAGCTTGCGGAACAAATTGCGCAAGCATCCGTTTCGTTCTTCGATTTGTGGCGCGAGTTGTATCGGCAGCAAGAAGAATGGGCAAAAGCCCGCCGGCTGGCGCCGTTGCTGGCGAATCTCGGCGTGAGCCTGATCGAGCGCGCGGTGCTGGACGGCCTCTGTCGCATCGCCGGTCAGCCATTGCACCGCCTGATCGCGGCAAATCGCCTCGGCTTGCGCTTGGGCGAGATTTACACCGAGTTGGGCGACACACAGCCGGGTGAATGGCTGCCCGCTGCGCCGCTTGATTCCTGCTTCGCGCGTCACACGGTCGGTTTGGGCGACGCGCTCGGGCCGGCGGACATCCCGGCAAACGAACGCGTGGACGACGGTCTGCCACAGGATTTGGAGAGTTCGATTCGCGCGTATGGCTTGCGCTATATCAAAGTGAAACTAAGCGGCGCGATGGAACGCGACTTTCCCCGTCTGCGCGAGCTGACTCGCCTGCTGGAACGCGAGACGGACGGCCAGTTCTTTGTCACGCTCGACGGGAATGAGAATTTCAATGACTTCGATGTCTTCAGCGAGTTCTGGCAACTGGCGGAGTCTGAACCCGCATTGCGCGATTTATGGCGGCGCATCCTGGTGGTCGAACAACCGGTGCATCGCGACCGTGCTCTGAGCGATGACGCGGGCGCCGTATTGCGCGCGTGGCCGGAGCGCCCGCCGCTGATTATTGATGAATCGGATGGCGCGGTGGGCGATTTGCCGCGCGCGCTTGCGCTCGGCTACGCGGGCACGAGCCATAAGAACTGCAAAGGCATCGTGAAAGGTATCGCCAACGCGTGTCTGCTGGAAAACCACCGGCGCAGTGGCCGGCGCGTCGTGCTAACAGGCGAGGATCTGTGCAACCTTGGTCCCGTGGCGCTGTTGCAAGACCTCGCGATGATGGCGCTGCTCGGCGTCGCGCATGTCGAGCGCAACGGGCATCACTATTATCGTGGCCTCGCCATGTGGCCGGAAGAATGGCAAAGCGCAGTGCTGGCGGCGCACAGCGATCTTTACACTCGCCATGCGCAAGGCTTCGCCTGCCTCCGAATCCACGCAGGCCGATTGTCCCTCGCCTCCGTGAACACCGCCGCGTTTGGATTGTCACCATTGTTCGATCCGTCTCGTTTCGAACAGCAACGGATGCCGTGATGCGCCAGAAGTATTTCCGGCAACCAAATGCCTGTAGTTTCGCAGCCCGTCGTGATAGATTTTTCGCATGGAACTTCGCGACCAACCGGCCCGGCCGACGCTGGCGCAAAAACTGGGCGACGTGACGCATATTTCACCGCTCTTGCGGAAAGTCCGGGAATTGAGCGGCTGCGCTGAAGAACAGACGGGCGACTGGTTGCTCAAATGCGCGGTGGTGCGGGGGGCAACCCACTATGAACGAGATTTCTTCCAACACTTACCCGAAGACAATCCAGCTTTGAGCGACGAGGAACTCGGGGTGGCACTATGCCTTGGGCATCATCGCTGGGACGCAGCCTACATACGCGCGGCAGCACAACTACTCAGCGCTCCGAACGTGGACGCGGTGAAGCTGGTGCGTCTGGCGGAGATGGAGCGCGTTGAGCCAGTGCTGTTACATGTCGCGAATGCGGCGGCACGGGTCGCTCCGTCGCAGGAACCTTGGGCTTCGTTGCGCGCGCGTCTGCCTCGTCGCCGAAAGGTGCGCGCCGAGGCGCTCCCCCACTGGTCTCGCTTCGTCAGCCAGACCGGCGTCACGGATTTTGGAGGCGGGCCGCGGATTGACTGGCTTTGCCGGGCGATGCCTGCCGCATGAGCAATCCATTGCGCATCTTGCAGACCCTTGACGGTCATCTGTCAGGCCCGGCGCGACTCACGCTCTTCGGTCGCGCCGCGCTGGCGCTGGGATTTGCCAATGCTCCGGCAGGCTTTCACAACACGCGAGACGTGGATGCCATACTTTCGTTCGAGTGGCTTTCGGCGAAGGACGACAACATTGACTTCTGGCTGGCTCAACAGCGAACCAACGCGGAGCTTTCCAACGACGGCCTTTATTTGACCCACCTTTTCCGGGAGTCCGAGGTTATTCTTCAACCGGACTGGCTCGGGCGTCGCGTGAAATTGGCGTCGCCTTTGGACAAGCTGGCGGTTGATCGGCCGGCAGTCGCAGATTTGATCCTGACGAAGATGGCGCGCGGAGACGAACAAGATTTGGAGGACATCCAATTCCTGCTGAGTCAGGAGCAGCTTTCTCCGGACAAACTCCGCGCCGCCTTCGCCCGCGCCCGCGTGCCGGACGTGCCGGAAATTC
>CAZNOE010000487.1:0-5006 GCA_964574525.1 uncultured Bifidobacteriaceae bacterium | reverse complement strand
TTGCTCAGCGCGAACGAGTTTCTCTACGTGGATTAGCTGATCGCCATCAGTCCTGCGCTGTTGACCTCCGTGGAACGCAGTTGGGCTGGGGAAACACCGACGACAACCGCAGCGGGGTATTCTACATTGGGCGGAAACGGTCGCATTGTTTCTCCACTCGCCGTGACCAACGACAAAGTTCGCGTCGTCATGATGCGGAATCCCAGCTCATCGTTCGCGAGCGTGCTCCCACCGGAGTCGAGCTTGAGACGATCCATTGCCGCCTGCACGGCCTCGATTAAATATCGCCAGACTGTTGAGGAATGAATAACCTTTCGAACGCCTCCTCGAGAGAAACAGACAACGAATGCACTCTGGAACGCGGATCGGCCCCTACGAAATCGCTGCACCCATCGGCGCCGGCGGGATGGGCGAAGTGTTTCGCGCGCGGGACACGCGGCTCAACCGCGATGTAGCGATCAAGGTGTTGCCGAGGGATTTCGTGGCGGACGCGGATCGGCTGCGGCGCTTCGAACAGGAAGCCAAGACCCTCGCGGCGCTGAATCATCCGAACATCCTGACCATTCACGATGCGGGCGTGCATGAGGGCGCGCCCTATCTCGTTAGTGAACTGCTCCGCGGTCAGACGCTGCGCGACGTACTTGGCAGCACTGCCACCATGGCGCTTCCAGTGCGCAAGGCCACGGAATACGCGCTGCAGATTGCGCACGGACTGGCCGCGGCGCACGGCAAGGGAGTCATTCACCGCGACCTCAAGCCGGAGAACATTTTCGTCACGAGCGATGGGCGGGTGAAGATTCTGGATTTCGGGTTGGCGAAGTTGCGCAACCCCTCACCCGCCCTTCAGCCTCCCTCTCCCCTCGGAGGGGAGAGGGACGGGGTGAGGGGTGAAACCGCGACCATCCGCATTGACGCTGATGCGATCATCAACACGACCGAACCGGGCCGCGTGATGGGCACGCCGGCCTACATGGCGCCCGAGCAGGTGCGGGGCGAGCCGGCGGATCATCGTGCGGACATCTTCGCGTTTGGCTGCGTGCTCTACGAAATGCTCAGCGGCACGCGCGCATTCCGGCGTGACACGCCGGCCGAGAGCATGAACGCGGTACTCAAGGAGGAACCGGCTGATCTCGCGACCAACGCAGATCTTTCAACTGCATTGGAGCGTGTCGTGCGGCGCTGTCTTGAAAAGGACCCAGAGAACCGCTTCCAATCCGCCAGGGACCTGGCATTTGCCATCGAGGTCGCGGCGAACGGGTCCCGTAAACCAGAGCAACTTCATTCCCTTTCTTCACGCAAAAGAATGCTGGCCACAGCCATTGGACTTTGCGGGTTGTCTTTTCTCACCGGTTACCTGGCAAACAAGCTGTTGTACCCGGCGCATGTCGGCACTGCACCCAGTGTCCGCTTTCTGACTTACTCCGGCCACGATTACTCCCCGGCGGCTTCAACCGACGGAAAACGGATTTGCTTCAGCTCCGACCGGAACGGCACGAAGCAAATCTGGGTCAAAGATCTGGTTGCCGGGTGGGAAAAAGAGCTCACGAGTGGACCTGACGATTTTCCCCGGTTCTCCCGCGATGGCAGCATGGTGCTTTTCACCCGCGCGTCGGGCATCAGCCGTGCGCTCTATCGCGTGCCTGCAATCGGCGGGGAGCCATCCAAAATAGTGGATGACGCACAGTCAGGCGACTGGTCTCCGGATGGGCGACAGGTGACTTTCGTCCGCTGGACGGAGGATGGAACTTCGTCGGTCCATATCGCGGGCATTGATGGTGGCGCTGAAACGATCCTGCACCGCTTCTCCGGGCGCGTATCGCCACCGCGCTGGGCGCCGAACCAAAACACCATTGCCGTGTCTGTGAACGACAGCGGTCGCCCTCAAGCAATAGCCTTGATTGATATCGCGGAGCGCAAGGTTCGCATGTCGCCTCCTCCGAACTCCTACAATCTTCTCTCGTCAACCGCATGGGACCACAGTGGAAAGAACTTGATTTACATGCAGGCGGAATCGGGCTCGGCCAACAGCGGCGGCTCCACCGCGGCGCTCTTCCGACAACGCGCCGGTTCCGGCAATTCTCACAAGCTGCTCTGGAGTCAGACGCTGTGCAATGTTTTGGATGTTCTTCCGTCCGGCAATGTTCTCATGGATGCAAGGTCATCCCGGCAGAATCTCAAGGAGTACGCCATCGGACCTCAGTCAGCAAACCCGCGCTCGCTGACGTTGGGGAGCAGCACTGATCGCCAGCCGGCTTATGCGCCGGACGGAGATCAGGTTGTTTTCTGCTCGAACCGCAGCGGCAATATGGAAATCTGGTCCGTGTCCCGAAAGACTGGAGTTGTTCGGAAACTAACCGACGACAAAGGTGATGATTGGGATCCCGCGATTTCGCCGGATGGCAAACACCTTGTCTGGAGCGCGAAACGTTCGGGCAACTTCGAGATTTGGATCGCCAATGCGGACGGCACCAGCCCCCGGCAAGTCACCCAAGATGGCTTCTCCGCTGAGAATCCCACCATGACGCCGGACGGACGTTGGATTGTTTACGCCTCCACCCAACCCGAAAAACTGGGCATCTGGAGAATTCATCCCGATGGCACCGGGGCGATGCATTTGGTAAAAAAGGCCGTGGCGTCCAACGCGGAAGTCTCTCCGGATGGAAAGTATGCGGCATTCGTGGATAGCAAGCGAACCTCCCTGGTCGTGATACGGGTTATTGAAGTTGAAACCGGCGCGGAGGTTCCTTTCGAAATCCGAGTCGAGGCGGCCAAGGAAACCAGGGCCTTGCTTGGCCGGGTGCGCTGGATGCCGGATGGCAAATCGCTGGTGTTCCTCGGCCAGGACGAGCGCGGAGTCAACGGCGTTTACATCCAGGACTTCGTTCCCGGCAAGGACACCACGAACACACGCCGTCCTCTCGGCGGCTTTGATCCGGAGAACTCGGCCGAGTCTTTCGGCATCTCTCCCGACGGTCGCTTCATCACCATCGCCGCGTGGGAACAGTTCTTCAGCATCATGGTGACGGAAGACCTTCCATCGCAGTAATCCAACAACCACAATGAACCCAGACCGTTTCAAACTGTTTTCAACGCTCGCGGCCACGGCCATCGGGCTTGTGTCGTTCCACACCTTCGGCGCCGAGAGTTATCCAGCATCTGACCCGCCGCTGCCGAAACTCACCGAGCCGAGTCAAGCCGAAGAGCCTTCCGTGTACCGCGCGAGGCGCGAGGCGTTGATGAAAGAAATGGCCGAGGGCGTCGCAGTCATCTACTCCGAAGGGGAGGAGGACGGCGACGGCTTCCGGCCCGGCTCGGATTTCTTTTATCTGACGGGCGTCACCGAGCCGGGCGCGGTGCTCGTGTTGGCGCCCAAGGAACGGACGTATAGAGAATTTCTGCTGTTACCCAGCCGCGACCCGGAGGACGAACGCTGGACTGGTGAGCGCGATCCCATCGGAGCCGCTCTGCGGAAAAAGTATGGCTTCGAAAAAATCTTCCGAACCGGACGGCTGAACAGGACAGTTCTGGAACTGGCCGCGCGGTCGCCGACGTTGTGGCAGGTCACATTTCCAGCGGCGGGCGGCGACAAGAAACCGTCGGACTTGACGCTCTACGGGACGATTTCATCGAAACTTGCCAGCGTCTCGACGCGAGCATTGCCGCACACGTTGGGAAAGATGCGTTCGCGGCATTCGGCAAGCGAGATCGCGCTCATCCAGAGGGCCGTTCGCATCAGCGAAGAAGGATTCCGCGCGGCGGTGCTGGAGATCCGACCGGGCGCCACTGAAGGCAGCGTGGAAGCCGAGGCTGAGCGGGTATGGAAAGCGCGCGGCGCGCGGCGGCCCGCTTACCCAAGCATCGTGGGATCGGGACCGAACTCAACCATCCTCCACTATCCGCGCAGCGAGCGCACGATGCAGGATGGCGAGTTGATCCTCATGGACATGGCCGCGGAATTCGCCCACTACGCGGCGGACATCACGCGCACGTTTCCGGTGAACGGCCGGTTCACGCCGGCGCAGCGGAAGATTTATGACCTTGTCGTCGCGGCGCAGAAGGCGGCCTTCGCGCTTGTGAAGCCCGGCGCTTACTATGAGGACATTGACGCGGCCGCCCGCAAGATCATCGAGGACGCGGGCTACGGCGATTATTTCATCCACGGCCTTGGGCATTTCGTGGGACTGGACGTGCATGACGCCGGCGCATACCACGAGCCACTCGCGCCCGGCATGGTCATCACGCTGGAGCCGGGCATCTATCTACCCGAACAGAAACTCGGCGTGCGCATCGAGGACGACGTGCTTGTCACCGAAACCGGGGCGAAGTTCCTCAGCGACGGTCTGCCACGCGAAGCCGAGGAAGTCGAGAAATGGATGGCGGCACGTCCGGCAAACAACGCCAAGCGGCAGCCCTGAAGCTGAAGCCTTTTGCTCAAATAGCCAGATGAGCAACCTTGGATCGCCAATGCCGCCGCCTGACCGACGCGAGAGGGCTGGCCGATGAACGAGCCGGCGTTTTCTTGCTTTACATCGTATCGTCCGCAAGCAAGCTGAACTAAACCGCCCGCAAATAGCTTATGAAAACAAAGTTCATTCTTGCAGGTTTATGTCTCATCGGCATCTCCGCGGTCTTCGCTCAGCAAAAGAAAATTTGGGCCAAGTCATTTCTCAATCAGAAAGCACCGGAACTCATCGTCGAGAAATGGCTCACCAAAGAACCCGACCGCAAAGGCAAGTTCGTGTTGATTGACTTTTGGGCCACGTGGTGCGGACCATGTCGCAAGGCAATTCCCGAACTGAACGCGCTGCACAAAAGGTTTGGAGACAAACTCGTCGTCATTGGCGTTTCCGACGAACAGGAGGCCAAAGTCAAAGCCATGAGCGACCCGAAGATCGAGTATTTCAGCGCGATTGACACACGAGCGCGCACCAAGAAAGCGGTGGGCGTCACTGGCATTCCGCACGTGCTCATCATGGATCCGCAAGGAATCGTACGCTGGGAGGGCT
>CAZNOE010000486.1:0-5031 GCA_964574525.1 uncultured Bifidobacteriaceae bacterium | reverse complement strand
GTCCGCAACCGGGAAATCGGCTTCGTGTTCCAGACCTTTAATTTGCTCCCGCGTTCCAATGCGCTGCACAACGTCGAGTTGCCGCTCATCTACGCCGGCGAGTCCGGCCACGAACGAAGAAAAACCGCGCTCGATGCGCTGGCCCAGGTTGGATTGGCTGACCGCGTTCACCACAAGCCGAATGAACTTTCCGGCGGCCAGCGCCAGCGCGTGGCCGTGGCCCGGGCGCTGGTGAACAAACCTTCGATCCTGTTGGCGGACGAACCCACGGGCAACCTCGACTCGAAAACCGGCGCCGAGATCATGGCATTGTTCGCGGAACTCGCCCGGAAGGGCAACACGATCATCGTGGTCACGCACGAGGAAGACGTGGCGAGAAATGCGCACCGCATCATCCGCATCCGTGACGGCTTGATTGCGAGCGATGAACGCGTGGGCGACGGCAAGAGTTCAAACTGATACGATGTGACTGCGTTTGTGAGAGTGCCCAACCAACCCACCCCTAACCCCTCCCGGGAGGGGAACTGTCGTCGCGCGTCCGGGATTCTGTTCCCCACCAGGGAGGGGTTAGCCGGCATACCTCATAACATTTTGGGGAGCGCACGCGTCTCGCGTGCTGCCGACGGCGTCGCGCCGTCGGCTTCGTTCTCTCTAACTTCAGACGAATTGTGGCTGGGCCACCCAGCGAGTCAGGGTGACGAAGGTTGCGGCGCGACGCCGCAACCAGCACGCCAGAGGCGTGCGCCTCCCGATTCGTGTGAAATATCCGGGTTAGGGGTGGGTTCATGGCCCCGATGCGCGTCCAGAGCTGGAGGTGGACGCTTGCCATGAATCTCTTCGCGGAAATCCTGGAAGGCTTCGGCATTTCGTGGGGCGCCATCCGCGCCAACAAAATGCGTTCGGCCCTCACCACGCTGGGCATCGTGATCGGCATTGTCACCGTCACGCTCATGGGCACGGCCATCGAAGGATTAAACCGCGCTTTCCTGAAAAGCGTTTCCACGCTCGGCGCGGATGTGTTCTACGTTCAGCGTTTCAATTGGATAAACACGACCGAAGGCGATTGGATGAGGCAACAAAAACGCCGGCCCATCAAGCTGGTGGACGCCGAAGCGCTCGCGCGCCAACTCACCCTGGCCAGCGCCATTGCACCCACCGTGGATACGATGGGACCCGTGAAATACAAGAACCGCAACGCCAGCAGCGTGGCCATCGTCGGTACGACCGAGGAGTTTCAAAACACGCAGGGCCTCGGCGTCACGCAGGGCCGTTTTCTCTCCGCCGCCGATGCCGCCGGCGGGCGGCCTGTCTGCGTGATCGGCACCGATGTTGCCACCAATCTTTTCCAACACGAGTCACCCGTAGGCAACCGCATCCGCGTCGGCCCGCAGTCTTTCGAGGTCATCGGTGTTCTGGAGAAGCAGGGAAGTTTTCTCGGCATGTTCAGTTGGGACAATCGTGTGGTCATTCCCTTGCAACATTTCATGAGCACGTTTTGGAACAACCCCGACATCGAAATACAGGTCAAGGCGGGCAAACTCGTGCAACTGGACGAAGCGCGCGAGGAATTGCGGCTGGTCATGCGCCGCGTCCGGCGGCTGGCCCCCGGTGAGCCAGACGACTTCGCCATCAACCAGCAGGATCAGTTCGTGCAGATGTTCAACCGGGTGGCGGGCACGATCGCGGGTATCGGACTGTTCATCACCGGCCTGTCGTTGTTCGTCGGTGGCATCGGGATCATGAACATCATGTTTGTCTCGGTGGCCGAACGGACACGCGAAATCGGCATTCGCAAAGCCATCGGGGCCAAACGCCGGACCATCCTGCTGCAATTCCTGACCGAAGCCGGTTGCATCTGCGTGTTGGGCGGGCTGATTGCGTTGGGCATTGCCTGGCCGCTGACGCTGGTCATGCGGAACTTCCTGCCGGCGACGATGTCGCTGCCCATCGCCGGCGCGGCGCTGCTCGTGTCCTTCGTGACCGGGGTGGTATCCGGTTTCCTGCCCGCGTGGCGTGCGGCGCGAATGAATCCGGTGGATGCATTGCGAGCAGAATGAAATTGCGCAAACCAACCTTCCTCCTTGCCGAGGCCAAAGAGAGTTTCTCGATGGCCATGAACGCGCTCGCGGCGCACAAACTTCGCTCCGCACTCACGTTACTCGGCGTATTGATCGGCGTGTTTTCGATCATCGTCGTGATGACCGCGATGCGCGTTTTGAAGCACGACATCGAGTCAGAAATGAGCCAGTTGGGCACCCAGTCGTTCGCCATCCAGAAATGGCCGGCCGTTCACTTCGGCGGGCCGGAAGGATTTGAAAAATATTGGCGTCGGAAGAATATCTCGCTCGCCCACGGGAAGAAGGTGCAGGACAAAGCGACGCTCGCGAGCAGTGTCGGCATGGAATGCAATTTCTGGGGCGGCCAGATTGAGTCGCGCTTTCAAAAAACCCCGCCCACGGTCCGGTTGCTCGGTGAGACGCCCGGCAGCTTTCCGGCGCGCAACTGGCTCGTAGCCGAAGGCCGGGCCTTGAGTGAGGGCGACGTGGACAACGCCCGTGACGTTTGTGTGCTCGGCAGTGCGCTGGCCAAAACAGTTTTCCCCTACGGCTCGCCGGTGGGTGAACGCCTCAAAATCAACGGCTACAATTATGCCGTGATCGGTGTGCTCGCGGCCAAGGGCGGTTCGCTCGGTGGCGAGCAGGACAATTTCGCGGTCGTACCCGTCACCACAGCGCTGAACCGCTTCGGTCGCTGGTGGTGGAGCCTGTCAATCCTTGTCCAGGCGCGCGATGCCGCCAGTTACGAGGACTGCGTCGAGCAAGTCCGCGGCATTCTGCGCGTGGCGCGGAAAGTCCCGCCCGGTAAGGAAGATGACTTTGAACTTTTTTCCAACGACTCGCTCATTGCGCAGTTCAACTCATTCACGATCGCCGTGCGGATCGGCGTGATGGTGGTCAGTTCGATTGCGTTGCTGGCCGCCGGCATCGGCATCATGAACATCATGTTGGTCTCGGTAACGGAACGGACGCGCGAAATCGGAATCCGCCGCGCCATCGGCGCCAAGAAGCGCAACATCATGACGCAATTCATCATGGAGGCCGTCGTCCTGTGCGAAGTGGGCGGCGTCATCGGCGTGGTGCTCGGAATCCTGGGCGGGAATGCGACCGCCTATTTCTTCAAGGCCCCGCCCGCCATTCCGTTTGACTGGGTCGCGCTCGGACTGGTGATCTGCTCCATCGTCGGAATCGTGTTCGGAACCTACCCGGCCTACAAGGCGGCGAACCTCGATCCGATTGAGTCGCTGCGCTACGAATAGGAGCGGCACAGGAACCTTTCGCGCCACCGTCCTGTCGGCATACTCTCAGGCATGGCCAGTTCCCTTGAATCGTTAGCCCGCAGATTTCGCGCGCTGATCGGATCACCGCGCCGCGGCAGCCACCGACTGGCCCTCGCCGGTGTTTGCCTTTTGGTTTTATTGAAGCTGACGCTTGGGTTCGGGGCGGCAAAGGCGACGGTCGTGTTGACTCCCGGCAATCAGCGGAAAGCGTTGGTGTTGGGTTCTGCGCGCAGCCTTCCCGGTGAAGGGCCGACACATCCGGAAATAGCAAAAGCCCACTTCCTAAGGCTGGTCGGAAATCCCGGGAATAATCCCAGGAAGGGTTGGACCTGCGATTTGTCCTGGGACCTGATGCTGCGCTTGGGAATGAACCCGACGAACGCGCAGTTGGAAACGTTGTTCGAGTACATCGGCAAGCATCATTTGGGATATCGAATCGTGATCAACAACGGTGCATCGGGTTATTCGTTGCCGATTTGGGGTGTCGCAGTGGATAACGGCATGATGCCATTCGCACCGCAGGGCAACAACACTCACGGTCTCCGGCTGGATGACCTGATTGGAATACGGGCGGCTGTAAGTGTGGCGGGCGGCGCCGGGCAAAACTCCACAACCTACGGTCCGGCTGTGGAGATTATTGATGCTCTGCCACTGTGGGCCTCCCACTCCAATTTCGAAGACGCTGCCCAAAGCTGGGCCAATCAGGCGGCGGCGGCCAAGTTCGCGCGGATTCTGGATGCACATCCGAGATACAACATTTGGGACGCACGGCAACATCTGCGGCAGGCGGCGAGCTTCTGGACAAATGGTTGGTCGGAAATGAATGGTTACGGCCGCGCCAATGAATCCGCCGCGGTCGGCAAACTGTTGCCCGGTCCGCCGGTCGAGTTCTACGCCCGGAAATCGCGCAACCGCCACGACGTAATTTTCACCTGGCGGAATTTCCTGCAAAGCGATTTCGCCGCCACGGTCATCGCGCGCAAAAACGGTCGCATCCTTTACGAGGGTCGCGGCACCAACTTCGTCTGGACGAGCGACGTGGATGGCGACGAAACATTTCTTTTCTGGTCGAAGAACAAGGCTGGCGAGAAGTCACGGATGGAATCTTATCAGACGCGGACTGTCACCGGCCTTAACTTTCGCCTGAACCAGACCTGCCTTGTGCTCGGCGCCCCGGCTCGCGAAATGCAGAACAACGCCGCCCTCTTGAACCGATTCCTGCAAGTCGCGACGAACTGGGTTTGCGACATGGTTTATCGTAGTGGCAATGACCTTGCCAACCAACTCACCAGTTTCCCGCAAGGGCCGATTGTTGCTGTCCTGCCGGACTTTTCCACCATGGTGGATTACGCGATCTCGAACAACTACCGCATCGTCATCGCTCCGGCGAGTCAAACGGAGGATGATCTTTATCGGTTCAAAAAAGATTGGGACCGCGCCGCTGCCGCCGGAATCCTCGTCGTGCTGCCGCACTATGTGGCGCTGACAAAGGTGCAAGCAATGCAGACGCGCACCTTGTCGCCGCCGCGCCTGTTTTCGGCAGTGACCGTCGGCGACGGCACGACGAACGCTTTGCGTAGTTTTGGCCCCGGCCTGGAGTTTGTTGATGCCAGCGTTGTGCGTGGCGCAGTATTGGAAGAGCGGGCGCAACTTGAAGCTGCAACCGTCGCGGGGAAACTCGCCCAGATTCTCGA